>JBOEFV010000007.1:0-9155 GCA_050633065.1 Bdellovibrionales bacterium | reverse complement strand
CGGGGGTTCAAATCCCTCTCCCGCAACCATTTTTTTAGTCAGGAAATCAATCACTTACAATTTATTTCAAGATTTTAAAATGACGTTGTTATGTCGTCGTGACCATTTCATGACCATAAGGTTTTTGAGAAGCTAATGAGCTTTTACCGTTTCCCGTTCAAATAAGGGACCAAAATGGGAACTACTCGGGGAACTACGGAACTTACTTTGAACAAAACCCTACTGCTTTGAAGTGCGCGAAACGCTCTTCTACACTTGGAAGGTGAATCTTTTCGCTTCCATAGGCAACTCCACGTCTATCAGCCTCTGAAAGGTGGTAGAATGGACCTCCAACATCTTCGTTATCACCGTTTACAATGTAATAAGTGTAATCAACATAGTATCGGCGTACATGGCCTCTTCTATCTCTGTAAGACACCTGCTGACGTGATATATTTCTTCTTTCAACACTACATTTATTATCTGAAAGTGTTTGGTTTTGGTTCATACAAAAAATGAGCAAGTTGTTTGATATGCTTTTGTTTGAATCGAGAAACATGTTTGAGTAAGCGTAGTCAGCATCTTCAATGCCAGCACTTCGAAGGTACTCATGCCCTGCCAATGTCAACTTCTCAAAGCAATCTAGCTCAGTCCACTTTATTCTATTAAAATGAATTTTACTGTCGCTTTTAAAAAAATAAGCATCAAAACAAGAGACCTCATTCGCTGGACAAATATTTTCTTCTACTGAAAAAACATTGGTTTGTGCAAGAATAGAAAATACGTCTAAGTCTAGGTTGTTTTTGTTGCTAATTAGCTCAAGAGATTTTTTCCCGAAAGCTGAGAACTCACTTGCGATTGAAGTTCCGCCGCCACCATCTTGACCTTCTAAAATAGTATTGTCATTTTCTTTATCGCTACCTCCGCAGCTGCAAAGTATAAAAACTGTTACGACACTAAATAATTTTTTCATCATATAACCCCTTATTTTGTTAATGGAAATAAACTAACTTGTATTTGGTACACAGAGTCTGGCTTTTTCTTCTCAAATTTTTCGCACAGACTAAGTCTAAACTTTTTGATCTCTTCTTTTAGAAGTGGAATGTCCTTTGAATCAATAGCCATTGTCATACTTGAATGATCTCGCAACTCATAATTTATCTCATCTATTGAAAGTAAAGATTTTTTTAATAATTGTTTTTGGTAAAGCTTTTTTGGAGCAGAGGTAGCTTTGGAATTATAATGAGTAGTGAAACCCTTAAGGTTATCTACTAAATTTCCAGCTGTTGTGATCATCAGTATTTCTAGTCGTAATAAGCGATCTAGCGCTGCTTTCACTCTGTTAATGTTCAGACCTAACTTCTTAGAGATCCATTTTGGATCAGAGGAAAAATCAGGAAGTTTTAAAAGTTCAAGAATCGCGAAATGCTGCCATTCAGAAATAGCTTCAAATAAATCGTCAGAAAGTTCATGAAAGTCCACTTTTGATGAAGGGAAAACTGATTCCAGTTTGCCGCGATCTAAAACCTTCCAGTCCAAAGCTTCAGAAATTTTTAGAGCCATTTCTAGGCTGGGTTTTCGCTTTCCATTGAGAACACCTGAAAGAGTTGCTGGACTGATTTCTAAAAATTGTGCGAAAGATCTCAGTGAGTAAGAAGGATTTTTAGCGATCCTCTTATCTAAGTCCTTTTGAAGTCTATTCTGTAGTCCCTTTAGTTCCATGAACTTTTAAATATCTAAATTTAACAATTAGATCAAACATATTTGAAACAAACTGTTTCATGCATGAAAGCCATAGCTTTATATCTTCTCTTAACAGATCTCACATGCTAATTAATTAAGCTGGTGCTAAGCTTAGACAGCTCTGATTACTAAAGTAAAAATATAACAACTACTTTCTAGAGGTAAGAAAGTGTGTCACTGATTTTAGCATTTTTATCTAAACCTAAAAGACTTCGAATCACAGCTATATGACCTTGTCCCCCTAAAACCAGCACGCGTTCACCACTATTAACATGCTTTTGTATATGTGCCATCATGCGAAAATTTCTATGCCACCAGCTGTCAGAGCCTTCAGTTAGGATAATTAGATCTGGTTGTTCCTTTAAAGCAAAGTCTAACATTTTATTTGCACCTTTAATCATTGTGTCTGTGCAATCTTTACCTTCTGTATCAATAATTCGAGATGTCCCTTCTAGTGCACCATTGCCATCTCCATTATGAATTAGCATGTTGTTTCTTGGTGTGCCTAAGACAACATCTTCTGGGCAAAAGTGAACTATTTCAGTTTCCGAATGGTCAATAATACTTGTGATGAAATCATTAGCAAAATTGCCGCCGTTATACATTACGTTCTTACCAGTAAGACAGCTACTCATGAGAATTTTCATAATGAAATTGTACCGTGGCCCTTGATACAATGTCTTTACGAAGCAAGTCAGAAACTACGGGTGCTTATAAAACGCTTTTAAAAAGGTAGTCTAGAGCATCTGAACCTTTAGAGACCTCAATATCTGGTTTAATTCCTACTTTTTCAATAAACCTTCCATCTTTATACAGATTGGCGTGTGTTGGCATTTGAAGGTAGAGCTGACTGTTTTTGAGTATAACGGGTATTACATTACCAAAGTGAAGCATGCCACCAGTGTTTCTTCCAACTTTTTTTACATATGGATTGTATTCAAATACGTCTATTGTACTTTCACAGCTTGAGTAACAGTTCTCATCCATCAAAATGTAGACGGGAGTATTGTAACCTTTAAACTTCCAGTTAGGGTCGTCTACCGCAGGTTCAGATTTCTTAAGTTGTTCAAGTTCTCCTGCTAAAACAGCATCTAAAGTATCTTGAGATTCTTTCGCCCAGCTTTTTAGATAATCACTTGTTCCGTAGCCCGACCTTTCAAAATACTTAGCGGCACTGATTTTGGCTGTTAAAGTTTCAGGAGTTTGGCTGGTTAGTTGCTACAAGTAAGGTGTTGGAAAATCAAACCCTTGATCTGTTTTATGTAGATATTTTGAGATCTCATAACCAATTGTATCATCTCCTCCAGTGTTTCCTCTAAGATCAAAAATTATTGTATCTGACCAAGGGTGAACTTTCTTCATTTTGTCTAGAAAGCCGTTCCATTTGGGTGAAGTGTGAGACGGAAATTTCTTAATTGAAATATAGAGCACTTTTTTACCACTTCTACGCATTTTCTCTACAATCCAAAGTTTATTTCTTTTAACAGATAAACTCTGTCCTACAGATGCTTTTTTTCTAACAATACTCGTACATTTTTTTCCATTATAACGAATGTGTAAGTGATAATCTGGAACTTTATCTAACTCAGCTCCTACAAGGTTGCAGAACTCTTGGGTTTTGATAGGCCCTTTAATTCTGCGAATATTTTCTTTTACAGAATTTAATATTTTTTTATCAACTACAAATCGGCCACCATATCCGCGCTTCAAGGCTTTAAGAAGCATCATTTTATCAAAATAAACTTCATCTTTAGTAAGGTTTTCTTTCGATTTATCTCCAGCCTTGAAGCCCTCGGGCATTGCAAAGTCTGTATACTTAACTGGTGAACTACATGAAGTTATTAATAGTGCTGTGATTAATATAAATAGAAGTTTCATATAGTCCCAAATGTTAAGACCATACACCCTAAATAGCAACAGGCCCTAAAACTGACCCCGTTTTGATATGCTAAATTACATTTATTGAAACTCAGTGTTCTGCTGTTAAACTCTGCGAGTTCAAAAATCTTCTAAATTCCTAAGGGTCAATTAGCCCCTTCCTACTTCTTCTAATGAGGGTCTTTTTTTTGGGTTCAGAGGTCTAGAGGGGATCGACTCAAATATAATCCACTAGAGCTTCGCATAGAATGAAGATAGTAAATCATTTCTTCATCTTTGTGGATTGCAAAATCCTGAGGATACTCTTCAAGGTCGATAGACTTCCAATCACCTTTTGTTCCATAGTGGTATGCTCCTTCTCCCTGACTGCTTAATACCACCATTAGGTATTTCCCATTTATCAACTCCCTCTTTACCTGCAAGTTGAGGCTTCGATCACTCCTAACTTTCTTCCATGTACGAATAAGTTGGGTCGACCATGTGTTATTTCTTATTGATTTAAAAGCATAAAGAATTCCACGCTGATCTTTCGTGCTCACTAAAGAAAAAGCATGTATGTCTCCGTGCACATCAAAAATGAAAGATGGGGTTTCGTTCGGGTTAAATCCATACTCATTAAACGGTTTAATTTTGTCAGTTACCCACTGATTACCAGTGAAGAAGTGTAGATTTAAAGTGTTATTATGTTTCCTGTCATGACTTATGTCGTCAACGTCTAGCAAGTATGGTCGATCTAAATACCCAGACCTCAGAAACATGCTTGCGTTAATATGGCTTTTGTGAATATCAGTTTTTAAATCGTAAGTAATTCTCTGCCAATCTGTTCCTGCCCATGTCATTAAAGTGTTGAGTTTTCGCTCCGTACACAAAAATTGTGGGCGGTCCTTTGAGTCGACAGCCATCAAGCATTCTGTTATTGGATCTGCCTTAGCCTCTCCAAGTGCTGGCGTTTTACCAAAAGACTCCCACGTTAAACCCTGGTTATCTGAATACATATAGTTAACCGAACGCCGATGCTGTTTACTTGCCCCTCGATGCAAGCGTCCAGTCTTTCGATTGTATTGCAGAAAATTGGCTCTATTTCCAAAGTCTTGCCTATCATAAGTCCATGTTTTAGTAGCTGGGCTATAAGATGCAGCCTCTGATTTCCAAGACTTAGTTGAGTTCATAGGTATTACATAACTTGTAAAAATATGATTGTCTTTTGCCAATATGATTCTTCCACTAACTACATACTCACTTGATATGAGGTGCGGCTCCTCCACAGGACAACAACCAGTAAAACATTGATAGCTGAAAAGTGGGCAGCTATCTACATGGGCAAAAACTGGAAAGGCGAATAAAAAAAATGTAGGCCAAACGCAGATGGTTAATAAAGCTTGCATCATGGTAATCTCCAATGTTTTTGTATAAAGACGAAAGTCTTTTAGGCTCAAGATAGAACCTTTGTTGTAGCTTAGCTATCGACAGAGCGTCAAAATATATCGGGGTCTAATTTGAAAGAGAAATTTTCTCAACTTTGTATTGTCTTAACATTTGAGGCAAAATGAGCTTTATCTCATTTTCACATTGTTCACCACTACAAATTGTGGCGCTAAAAAAAGTTAAAATAAGGTATCCAGAACATACATACCTAGAGTTAGCCCTTAAAACTGTACGTTTCCTTTGTTTACAATTTCCCTTAAGACTAAAAGCTTCGCCCATACGCATTGTAGCTTATCCTTTTTAGAGTATTGGGTCAGTCACGCTACACCGCTATCAGCAATACTCTTATTTTACAACGGGCTGTCGTGAGGTTGACCCCGCAATAATCCGTCTACATATGTTTGCTTTGAAATAGTTTCGAGATCAAACTTTAAAAAAATCAATCATTGTACAATACAGTGTTGCCTCTTCTGAAGGAGCAACAACTTTTAGATTCGCTGCTCTGAAGAGAGGTCGCCCCATTAACGAGGCTCCTGCACTTCAAACAGACTCTCTCTTTGTCTGAATCAGGCGGTACTTCAATAATAGTCTGTCTTTAAAAACCTTCACATTTTTAATAAAAAAATTGACTCCTGAAGATCAAATCTGCGTTCTACAATGTCTTCTTGATTCATCTTCAAATTCCCTTGAAATAAGAGAATCTTATACAAAGAGGTTTTAAGTGGTCTCAGATTCAGTTTAGGGCTCAGCATCTCAGGCTTTAGGTCCTGGGGTTTTCCCCAATTATTAAAAGAGAGCCTGTAGTTTATAGGATCCATTCTTTTTAAGTGTTTACTCCTCTAAACTTATAGTATTAAACTTTGTTTATGAAGACTATTTTTAAAGTAATTTTTTTAGTGTCGGCACTCTTATCACAGGGGTGTTCAAAAAATTCTGCGAGTAATGCCGGTGATAAATCTCCATCTCCATCTCCAGTATGCAATACATCGGGTGATAGTGAAGGAAAAGCTTTTCTAATGAGCTCTTCCAGCTGTGCTGTCGAAAGTGACGCGCTATACTGTTGGGGTTCAAATACATACGGTCAGTTGGGTGATGGAAGTACCGCGGATAAAGGTGTTCCCACCAAAATAATCGATAAGTGTTTAGGCGGTATTAGCGTAAACACTTATCATGCATGCGCTATTGTTGCGGGGGCTTTAAAATGCTGGGGAAGAAACGACAACGGTCAACTAGGTGATGGTTCGACAATAAACAAACCTGTTCCCATATCAGTAATTGAGTCTGATGTTAGCACTGTAAAAGGTAGTAATAACCATACATGCGCTATAGCCTCTGGTGCACTGAGATGCTGGGGTGGGAATCAATATGGTCAATTGGGTGATGGTACAACAACTAATCGACTATCTCCTATTACAATAATAGCTTCAGGTGTAAGTGACTTTGCTGTGGGGGAGAAGCACACCTGTGCTGTTGTTGCTGGCGCATTGAAGTGTTGGGGCTCAAATACATACGGTCAACTGGGTGATGGTACAACAGTAAATAGATCGACTCCCGTTTCAGCAGTTGCCTCTGATGTTGATGCGGTTGAGGTCGGCAGTGGCCATACTTGCGCTATTGTTGCGGGAGCTTTGAAGTGCTGGGGCCGGAACAGTGATGGCCAGCTTGGAGACGGAACCACTGTCGATAGCTTGAGCCTGTTAACCATTGTTAATTCTGGTGTGGAGTCACTTGTGGTTGGTAGCGTGAACACGTGTATTGTAGATTCCAGGGGTGCATTGAAGTGTTGGGGCGATAACAGCTTCGGTCAGCTGGGGGACGGTACGACTACAGATAGGCTGGCTCCTGTTACAATATTTAACTCTAATGTTGAATCTGTTAAGCTCGACTCAAACCATATTTGTGCTATAGTCTCCGGCACATTGAAGTGTTGGGGTGATAACAGCTTCGGTCAGCTGGGTGACGGTACGACTACAGATAGTTTGAGCCCTGTAACGGTAATTAATTCAGATGTAACAAGCGTTGATCTGGGCGCATATCATACTTGCGCCCGGGCAAATGAAGAACTAAAGTGCTGGGGTTTAAATACACTTGGTCAGCTGGGGGTGGGAATAGGGTACGACGGTTCAACCCCTCTAGTGATAGAATCTGGTGCAGAGCAGTTTAATGCTGGCACATATCACGCATGTGTCATAATAAATGGTGCGTTGAAGTGCTGGGGCTATAATGGATATGGTCAATTGGGTGATGGTACAATTAAAAACCGGTTAGACTTAGTAGATGTGATTGGAGCAGGTGTGAGTGAAGTTTCTGCAGGAGATCGTCACACTTGTGCAGTAGTAAATGAAAGTCTGAAGTGCTGGGGTGATAACAGCTACGGTCAGCTGGGAGACGGTACGACTACAGATAGTTTGAGTCCAGTAACGGTTATTACCTCTGGTGTTAGCGAAGTTTCTGTAGGAGGAGTTCACACTTGTGCAGTAATAAATGAAAGTTTGAAGTGTTGGGGTAATAATAGTTTTGGTAGGTTGGGCGATGGAACATCAACAGGTAGATTAAACCCGGTCACAGTAATTGCTTCTGGTGTTAGTGCAGTTTCTGCAGGAGGTGGCCACACTTGCGCAGTAGTTAATGAAAGTCTGAAGTGCTGGGGTTTTAATGGATATGGTCAGCTGGGAGACGGTACGACTACTAGCAGATTAAGCCCTGTAGCAATAATTACTTCAGGTGTAAGTGCCGTTTCATCAGGTGAGCACTATACATGTGCTGTAGCCTCAGGAGTATTGAAATGTTGGGGAAAGAATGACAGGGGTCAGCTCGGAGATGGAACGATCACTGACAGGTTAAGCCCTGTAATAGCAATTGCGTCTGGTGTCAGTGCGGTTTCTATAGGTGATAATCATTCTTGTGCCTTAGTTAACGGAGCTTTACAGTGCTGGGGAGATAACAGGTCTCATCAGCTGGGTGATGGGTCAGAGTTCCCTATGCGGTTGAGACCAAGCACAATTATCAGTTCGGGGGTGAGTAAATTTAGCACAGGTAAAAACTATACCTGTGCTATACTAGCTGATGGGGTACTTGAGTGCTGGGGTAAAGGTGGTGGTTTTATAGGTCAAGACGGCTGGGTCGAGAGCCCTCAGAAGGTGGATTTGTAGATACACTGGGCTCTGAATTGTTTATTATGTTTTAGTACTTATTGAGTTTCACTGAGTAAATCAGCTCTTAAATTTACAGCGTTAAAGATTTGCAAAGGGGTGCCTATCAAAATTGTACTCTGACTAGTTACAGCTTCACGAACTCCCTTTTTTTTATGAGTTTCTTCAGCACTTTTAGGAGATAACAACCCTGATAAATAGGACCTTGCGGCCAGAAAGCGATAGTTTTTCCCCAGGCCGTTAGCAGATTTTAAAATAGGCCCAATTTCAAAAAACAAAGATATGGTCCTGTCTTCTTCTAAAGAAACTTTGCCTGCGGCTTGATCTATAGTTTTCACGTTATTTTTATTAAACGGGTGGTTCTTGTCAATCCAGAGAGCTTGAGCAACTCCTTCAGACAGGTTTTTACTTGTGCTCACTATTAATAAGGGAAGGTCCAAGGTACACTCAGATTTTTCACTAATATACCTTTTGTTTTTGCTCCGTTTATATTTATCTTTATGGTTTATATAATAACATGACCATTTTTTAGCGAGTGTATTTAAATCTACATGTTGCCATTCCCCATTAGATCTGTAGTGCGCGTGTCTAAAATTAACATCAGGCCTCAAGCCTCTTAATGTATATACCATAAAAGAAAAATCAGATTTTTTAGGTTTTTGAATGCCTGGCAACACATGAGAAATATCTTCAATGATATTAAAATCGTTTGTTTCCAATTTATCAATTCCATAAGGAAAGCGAGAAAACATCCAGTACTCCTCATGAGTTAATGAAGGCACTCCAAACTTCTCAGAGTCGTCAAATGAAACAGATGAAAAGTCAAAGCCAGAACGTTTTGGAAGATCAAAATGCTGTTGAGGCGGTTTGTCACTTGCTGAGCCGTCAACATATAAAGGAGCTATGTATTGGTTTACGGGCAGTCGTTTGCGCGTTTTATCTTCTTCCAGCACGACTTTAACCCCTTGGTAGTCATTT
>JBOEFV010000006.1:0-58904 GCA_050633065.1 Bdellovibrionales bacterium | reverse complement strand
ATTGTTACAGGTGTTTGGGTTGGTTTTGATAATGAGCGAAGTCTTGGAAGGGGTGAAGTCGGTGGAAGCGCCGCTTTGCCAATTTGGACAGACTATATGCTTAAAGCTCATGAAGGCCTCCCAAAAGAAGACTTTAAAGTCCCTCCAGGAATTGTGTTTTCAAATATTGATGCTGACACCGGAAAGCTTGCAAATGCAAAAACTGAACGTGTTGCAAAGCAGGCTTTTCGTGAAAACTTTGAGCCCTCTGAAATGGACAGCTCAAGTAAAGATGTTGATGCAAAAGACCTTTTTATGGAAGACTTAGACGAATAAATATGAAAAGCATCACCTTAAAAGGCGTTCGGCAGAATAACTTAAAAAATATTGATATTGAAATTCCAATCGGGTCCTTTGTTGTCATCTGCGGACCAAGCGGCTCAGGAAAAAGCTCCCTGGCCTTTCAAACTCTCTTTGCTGAAGGACAACGAAGATACTTAGAGAGCCTTTCAAATTACGCAAGACAGTTTGTCGGACAAGCTCCAAAACCCTTGCTTGATTCAGCAAAAAACATTCCTCCAGCCATAGCCTTAGAGCAAAAAAATTCTATAAAATCTTCCAGGTCTACTGTGGGGACTCATACTGATATCTATGACTACATAAGAACCCTTTTTGCTAAAGTAGGAACTCCATTTTGCCCTAATCACCATACTGAAATGAAAAAATTTGATGCCTCAAGCGCAACAGCAGACATTCTAGCTCGCCTTGCAGGCCAAAGAATTTATATTACTTGCCCTGTAAAATGGAGCAAAAATAGTGAGCTTGCCGATATCAGAAAGAAGACCTTAGAGCTTGGTTTTTACAAAATGCTAAAAGTTGATGGTGACAATAATATTCTTGAAACTCTAGATTTAGAGTTTGATGAGCCTAAGGGAAAAGGGCTTTATCACATTATCATCGACAGGCTGGCTGTGGATGAAGATTCCGAACTTCGCATATTTGATGGCCTTTCTCAATCCTTTGAACTCTCTAAAAATTTATTTGGCATTAAAGAGTCCGCTGTAATCTCAACAGAGAAAAAAGCCCTTGTCTTTAAAGGAGTCACCTCATGTAGTCAGTGTGATGAAAACTTTTGGGATTTAAGCCCCAACCTGTTTTCTTTTAATAACGCTGCAGGAGCATGCCCTGAGTGCAGAGGTTTTGGAAACCAGCTTGAACTTGATGAGAACAAAATTATTCCAAACCAATCTTTAAGCATTCGAGACGGGGCCATTGTTCCCTACAGTATGCCTTCAGCCTCTAAGCAACGGTCTCAGTTATTAAAATTCTGCACTTCAAAAAATATAGATCTTGATACACCTTGGAACAAGCTCTCTAAAACTGACCAAGAGACTGTATGGAGAGGGCAAAAGAAAAGACACTGTATTGAAGGTTTTTTTAACTACTTAGAAACAAAGAAATACAAAATGCATGTTCGTGTGTTTTTGAGCCGCTTTAAAAGCTCTATTAAGTGCTCTCATTGTAACGGTTTTCGCCTTAATCCAAAAATTAACCAAGTAAAAATTAACAACACAAGTATTGGCCAGCTCTGCAGCCTACCCTTTTCTGACTTCTTAGTTTGGATAGAAAACTTAAATCTTGATAAACCCACAAAAAAACTAACAAAAGAACTTTTAGAGCAGATAACCAATAGAATTTCTTTTTTAAATAATATAGGTCTAAGCTACCTTTCCCTCTCTCGTGAAACAAAAACATTATCCGGAGGAGAGTTTCAACGTTTAAATATTTCAAACCAGTTAGGCTCAAATTTATCTGACACTTTGTATGTTTTAGATGAGCCCACGATAGGGCTCCATCCTAGAGACAACACAAAACTAATTGATCTATTAAAAGACTTACATGCAAACCAAAATACTCTTGTTATTGTGGAACATGATAAAGAAGTTATTGAATCAGGAGACTACATTTTTGAAATAGGCCCTGAAAGCGGAAAAAATGGCGGGAAGGTTATTTTTTCAGGAACCAGCAAGGAGTTTTTAAAAGATAAAAGCTCTTTGACTGCCGCATTCCTAACCGGAAAAAAGAAAACCTTTTCCCTTAAAGAAAAAACCTCTACAACAACCCCACAAATTAAAATTTCAGGTTGCCACGGGCACAACCTAAAAGATGTTAGCTTAGAACTTCCCACAGAAAAAATGATTTGTGTCACCGGTGTGAGTGGGTCCGGAAAATCCAGCCTTATAACGCAGACTCTCTACCCTGCAGTTTTGAACAAGCTTACCGGGGAACATCAGCCAGACTCTCTTCCATATAAAAAGTTAACACTTCCAAAAACTTGCAGCTCAATTGATTTTGTAGATCAACAAGGAGTTTCAAAATCAAAACGATCCTTTGTCGCGACATACTTAAAAGTTTTTGATCTGGTCCGGAAAAATTTAGCCAAATCTATGGAGTCTAAAATTTCAGGGTACACAGCCGGAACCTTTAGTTTAAATACTGAAGGCGGCAGGTGCCCAAAATGCAAAGGCCTAGGAGTTGAAGAAGTCGACATGCTTTTTATGGATAATATTTCACTGACTTGCGATCTCTGCTCTGGCTTAAAATACACTCCTGACATTTTAAAAGTTCAATACAACGGAAAGAATGTGTCAGAGATACTTGATCTTACCTGCTCTGAGGCCATCCAGTTCTTTGCTTCAGACACCAGCGCCCTAAAACCCTTAAAAGTTCTAGAAGAGCTTGGCCTAGGCTACCTGCGACTGGGTCAGTCCTTAGACACTCTTAGTGGCGGAGAAAGCCAACGCTTGAAACTCTCTCGCTACCTTCTCTCCTCAAACCTAAAAGGCCGTATTCTCATTTTCGATGAGCCCTCAACAGGCCTTCATTTTAAAGAGATCCAGCTGCTTTTAAGTGTTTTTGACAAGCTCACTGCCGCAGGGGCCACTGTAGTCATCATTGAGCACAATTTAGACCTTATAGCCAGCAGCGACTGGGTCATAGATATTGGCCCTGAAGCCGGTGCTTTAGGTGGAAATATTACCACTTCTGGCCACCCTCTAGACATCTGCAAAACCAAGACTTATACAGGTAAGTACTTAAAAGAACACATGTTTAACTCGTAAAAGGACCCATCTACTTTGAACTCTATATTCAGCATGTTTGCAGATTTAAAGAATCACAAAGGGCTTATGTTTCTCATCATCCTTTGTGGAGCTCTTTCAAGTGCTTTTAAAGCAAGTGCAACAGGTCTTATTCAAGTTCTCGGAAACCTTATGTTTAAAACGGCAGGTCTCCCACTTAAAAAACTTCCTGATATGGAGCTTTTCTCCCTCCCTGAAAAATACAACTGGGACCCACTTTATTTCACAGTCTCCCTGCTCTGCTTATCTTTTATTATAACTAATATTTTTAGATACATCTTCATGTACAACATCAGAGCGCTTGCAGAGACCAAAGCTGTGAATACACGCGAGCAACTCATGGCTCATTACTTATCTCTAGACTCTAAATTTAAGAATTCTCTTGCCGATGGATCAGGCGGCCTCATCAGTAGAATCCTAAATGATGTCATGGTTTATCAAGAAGGAATTAAAAAGCTTGCTGATCTTTTAAAAGAGCCCTTCTTAATTTTGTTCTCAATTATTTGGCTATTTGTAATCAGCTGGAAAGTTGCACTCTTTTTATTAGTCGGCCTGCCCCCTATTTTAATCGTTGTAAAGCGTTTAGCAAAAAGCCTTAGAAAACACAGCACTCGAAGCCAAGAGACTATGGAAACTGTGACAATGACTCTTAAAGAGGGGTTAGACGGCGCACGCATTATTCATTCTTTTAGCTTAGAAGAAACCATCCTTTCTAAGTTTAGAGTGCACACCCAAAAATACCTTGGAACAATTAAGAAGATCATCACCAGAGAGGAACTTTCAGGCCCTGTTACTGAATCGTTTTTCTCCATAATTTTTTGCGGCTCTTTTATTTTAATCGCATACCTTGTTGATAGTGAGGGGCTTACCTTTGGAGACTTTTTAGGAATTTCTGCAGCTGTTGGCTTTTTAACTGACGCCGCAAAAAAAACTCAGGCCGCCTTTATCAGAATTCAACAAGCTGCCGTTGCTAAAAACAGAATTCAAAATGTCATTTCTCAACATGAAAGTACGAAGGCTCTTGCTGGAGCCAAAGCCTTTCCTAAATCTTTAGACTCAATTGAGTTTAAAGACCTATGTCTTTCTATAGGGAATAAAGACATCTTAAAAGATGTGAATTTTAAAACTGATGCAAAAAAGACAATCGCCTTAGTTGGCCCAAGTGGCTCTGGAAAATCAACTCTCCTTAATTGTTTAGATTCATATATTACACCTACCTCAGGCTCTGTCTTCTTTAATTCCACCCCTATATCTGACATCAACGACATATCTTTAAGAGAAAACATCTCACTGGTCTCACAAGATCCCTTCTTATTTAACACAACAGTTTTTGAAAACTTGAAGTACGCAAAAAAAGACTTAACTGAAGAAGACGCGGCAAAAGCCCTGACACTTTCAAATGCTCAATTTATCCTAGACCTTCCAAATGGAATTCACACTGAGGTCGGAGAGTCCGGATCCCGTTTCTCTGGTGGCGAGAGACAACGAATTAGTATTGCAAGAGCTCTTATTAAAAACACCCCAATACTACTTCTTGATGAAGCCACTAGCGCACTAGACACTCAAAGTGAGAAAGAGGTCCAAAAAGGTTTAGACTCTTTAAGAGAGGGACGCACTTGCTTTGTAGTAGCACATAGACTTTCGACCATAAAAGATGCTGACATCATTCTTGTCTTTAAAGACGGACGTATTATTGAGTCTGGAACTCACTCTAAACTGCTTAGCAGCAAGGGCTTATACCACTCTTTATATGGCAAACCCGTCCTTAGTACTGAAAGCGTCTAGACTTTTTACAAGACCATCAAGTTGTCAAAAAATTTTACGATAAGCTTCCCATAAGAACATATAGGAGAAGCTAGTAATGGTAAAATGGGATGAGTTTGAGCACATACATGTAATTAAAAAACTAAAAAATATTGTTGGATCATGGTGGAATGTCGATGTTTTTTTTACAAATGAGATGGGCCAATTAACAATTTCTGACTTTGAAAAGCTAACAGCCCACAACCCTATAACACCAAGCCTTTTTCAAAAAGAAGCCTTATCACAGTCGTTTCAAGAAACTGTTTCGAAATGTATTGATGATTTAAAATTAACTGACAATAGGTACAGCGTAAGAAAATGGGATGCTGTAGGGTTTGATCTAATTGTTTTTCCAATCGTAATTGAGAATGATTTCATGGGAACTGTTGTAGCCTCAGGCTTCTTAAAAGATAATGCTAATGGGGCGCTAGTTGATGTGAGAGAAAAACTAAGTGCTTTTGGGTTTTCTACAGATATGATTGAAAAATCAGTATCAAAAATCAGTCACATTAATGATCAAGATCGTGAGCACTTTGTAGAGCTTATCGAACTAGTTGGCCAAGAGATTATAACTCTTCACTTAGAGATCACTAGCCGAGAAAATAGAATTAATGAACTTAATAAAGAATTAGGCAGTCGTTATAAATACGACAAGATGATTGGCAAATCTAAACCTATGCAACAGCTCTATAATTTATTAGATAAAATCAAGCAGTCTGAAACAACTGTTTTGATCAACGGTAGCAACGGAACAGGTAAAGAGCTTATTGCAAAATCAATTCACTACAACTCACCAAGGAGCAAGGGCACTTTTATCATTCAAAACTGCTCTGCATTCAACGACAACCTTTTAGAGTCTGAACTTTTTGGACATGCAAAAGGCTCTTTCACAGGCGCTGTGAAAGACAAGAAGGGTTTATTTGAAATGGCCCACAAAGGAACATTCTTCCTTGATGAGATTGGAGACACCTCTCCACAGATGCAGGTAAAACTTCTTAGAGTACTTCAAGAAGGAACGTTCACTCCAGTTGGAGCGACAGCACAAAAGACAGTTGATGTAAGAATCCTTGCCGCAACAAACAAAGATCTTAAAAAAATGGTTGAAGAGGGCACTTTTAGAGAGGACTTATACTACAGACTAAATGTTATTAATATTAAGGTTCCTTCGTTAAAAGATAGAAAAGAAGACATCCCTTTACTCGCTGAAAGCTTTATGAACGAAGCGAATAAAAAAGATGGCGGGAAAAAAGTTCTTACAAAAAGAGCTCTTGAAAAGTTATATGACTATGCTTGGCCTGGAAATGTAAGGGAACTTAAAAATGAAATCGAAAGACTTCTTGTGCTAAGCGGTCCTGAGCAAAAAATCACACACGACATGCTGTCGGCTAAAATTTTAGAATCTAGTAAATCTTCTAGTGTTCAAGGATCTCGTGTTCACGGAAAGCTAAAAGATGCTCTTGAAGAACTTGAAAAAGAAATGATTCGTGAAGGCTTAAGAAGAACTGGCTGGAACAAATCAAGGCTTGCAAAAGAACTTGGAATTAGTAGAGCCGGACTTATAATGAAAGTTGACAAGTACAATTTAGAAAAAAGAAAAATTGCAAAATAAATTAAATTTCTAAATAGTAACTTTAAAAAAAGGTAGCTGAGGCTACCTTTTTTACATTCTAGTTACCTTATCTCCCTTTTTTATCTTATATGTAAATCTGTGAGCCTTGCCTTTTGAAAAAAACCTGGTGCCATTAAATAAGATTTCCACTGAGTTATTCACATCATCCACATAACTAAGCTTGGTTAAAATTCTCTTTTCTAAATCAATTTCAAGAACCATTTCAGTGACATTGGGAACCTTCCCCTTAGGATCTACTTTTATAACAGCCTTCTTTTTAGGAACTGAAACATACGACGTTTTAAGCTTTGACCAAATGCTTGTATCGGAGAAAATAGCATCAAAAATACTTGGCACAGCTTTTTTTGAGTTTCCAGTCATCACTTCTTTTCCACTAATATGCCAAAAAAACTTTTCTCCTTTTATAAAGACACTACCTTTCTTGCCAAGCATCTCCATTCTAAATTTTCCTTTTGAATATTCGAGCTTCCCCTTCATCTTCTCTTTTGTCCCAAGAAGAGTTGATTTAGAGATTTTATTAAAGCTACTTTTCATATACTCCACCTGGCTATATGTAAGCGTCATATTCTCAAGAATTTTTTGCGCTGATTCGTGCACCGGCTTCGGACTGGCGCCCGCAAATAAGTAAGTCGACACTAAAAGTAATTTATAAAACATCATCATCTCTCCCAACAAGAGGCCTATAAAAAAGAGTCACTATCATTTCCGGGGCTTCTTTAAACTCTGACCCCACTCTTTTATAAGTGCCTCCTGTAACAAAAACATCATCTACAAAAACCCACGAGCAGTCCAGCTTTCGAACCTTTCTCTTCTTAAAAACAGACCTCTTAAAAGCCTCAGCTCTTTCACCTCTAGTTCTTTGCTTTTGGGGGCCTAAGAAAGCCCCTACTTCTAAAACACACTTAAAACCTAAAAGTTTCTTCAAGCTCAAAGCAAATTCTTTTGCATGGTTAACCCCTTTTTCAGAGGAGCACTTAGGCACAAAAGCCTGCCTAATGCCCACAGGAGCCATCTGAGGCGAAAACATCAAGGCCCACTTTAAAAAGTCCTCACTCCTTCGATTTTTAAGAAAGTATGCAAGCCTTCTGCAAAAACCATCTGTTTTAGGAGTCCATTTGAATAGATAGTAATGTGGCACATCTCTTTCAAACCTTAAAAAGTAAGGTGTGGGCCTTGCATTCACTTTGCTTTCACAAAAAAGACATAAATGTTCAGGCCGAAAATTAGGGGCATCACATATAATACAAAAAAATCTTCGCATACCAACAGGGTGCAAAGTTTTATATTTCGCGACTACTTATTCATTATGATATGGATGTCCCGCAATCAGGGAAAAGGTTCGGTATACCTGCTCCGCCAAAACAACAACCGCCACTTCAGAATTGTATGTAAGATCTGACAATCTAACTTTTAAATTTGCCCTCTCTTTAATTTTTGAACTTAATCCATAAGGGCCACCAATAAGAAAGATCATTTTCTGCACTCCTTGGTTATTTTGGAGGTCTGCAATCTTTTGACTCAAATCAATTGTTCTAAACGACTTGCCTTTTTCATCCAAAACAACAAGAAAGTCCTTATCAGAAATTTTTTTTAATATTTCTGACTCTTCTTTTTCTATTTTATATTCAGGAGACCCATTTTTTTCTGTCTTAAATTCTTTTAAGACGCATGGAGTGAATCTATTCGTTCTTGGAATATATCGCCCCACAGCCTCTGAAGCCATTTTTAACTTCTTAAGTTCAGGGCATAGTATTTCTATATTCATTTAAAGCTTAGGATATGAGTTCCACAACTCTTCAATTTTATACTCGTATCTTAAATACTCATAAAACAAATGAATCATTACAGAGCCATAATCAATAACAATCCAGTTTGACTCACTCTTGCCATCAACACCAATTGGCTTAACCCCTAGCTCGTCTCTAACAGTATCTACTATCTTATCTGCCAAGCTTGAATTAGCACGCTTACTCTGTGCTGAGGCAACAACAGCATAATCTGTGATTTGGTTATCGTTTGATAAATCAAACCCTAAAACATTAATACCGCTATTGGCATTTAAAACTTCCATAATTTTAGCTGTTAAGTCTTTAGAATTGTAGTCTACGCCCTCCTCCATCTTATAAAGCTTATTGTCATTAATGTAAGACTCTACTTCCATGGGCACATACTTATTAATAGACTGGTTTAGTCTTACTCTTTTACGGATGTCTGAAGAACTCATATCGTGATCTTCTAATCGAACAAAGCTAATTTGCCCACCCGACTTTAAAATAGCCGTATAACCATCAAACTCTTCAACATGTTCTTGTAATCCAGCAGGAAACTCTTCTTTAGAAAGCGGGAAGAAGTAGCCCGGCCTTGAAGTCACCACTACATTTGCTAGGTCTATAATTTTATCAAAGTCTTTCCATGAATCAAAGTTCTTGAACTGATCAAGTCCAATAATAAGGTAGAATGAATCTTCAGGGTTTTCACCTCTTAAAGCTTTTACAGTGTCTATTGAGTAACTAACACCACCTCTTTGAATCTCTTCAGACTCAACACTTACTTCGCCCAAATAGTCTGCAAGACCAAGCTTTACCAACTCAAGTCTTTCTTCAGCCGTTGGCTTTTCAATCATCTCTTTGCCTGGAGTTTGAAACGCCGGAATAACCTTGATCTCATCAAGTTCCATCTTTTCTTTAACATTTAAAATACTATTAATGTGTCCAAAATGAATGGGACTAAATGTTCCACCAAAAACACCTACTTTATTCGCCATCTTCTTTTACTTCCTCTTTAATTAAACTGTCTTTCAAAATCTCTATATTCTGATGAGAAGCTGAAGAGACCACCATAGCCTGAATGTCATGCTGACGAAACTCTCCTACAACTTGCTCTTGGATATTACGCGGACAGATATCTGCTTTAGTTAAAAGAACCCTCTCTTTTAACTCATGAACTCTTTTTTCATGGTCGTCCATGCTCGGGTTCTCATAGTTCTCAAGCTCTTTACGAATTGCAAGATACCTTTCATACGGGCTTTGAACTTCACTTGGATCAAGTGACACTAAATGCAAAATTTCACTTGTTCTCTCAGCATGCCTTAAGAATCTATGGCCAAGACCAACTCCCTCAGCCGCCCCTTCAATCAAACCTGGAAGGTCTGCAATCACAAGTTCTGTGTGCTTATGCTCCATTACACCAAGTTGAGGATTCAGAGTTGTAAATGGATATGATGCAACTTTAGGGCGAGCTTTTGACAAAACAGAGATTAACGTTGATTTTCCTGCATTAGGAAAACCTACTAAACCAATATCAGCTAAAAGCTTTAACTCTAAAGTGATCTCTACAGACTCACCTTCGATACCACCTTGTGCATATTCAGGTGCTTGCATTCTAGCGTTTTTAAAATGCCAGTTTCCAAGACCACCTTTGCCACCTTCTAAAAAAAGATGCTTTCCCTCATCAACCACATCTAAAATGAGCTCGCCTGTTGCCTTATTCCTAATTTGAGTTCCTAACGGCACTGGTAAAATAGCATCCGCCCCAGCCTTTCCATAGCACTTAGCTCCAAGCCCCGGCATGCCATTTCTAGCAAAGTAATTTTTTTTATATTTATAATCTAAAAGTGTGTGCTTGTGTCTATCTCCAACGATATACACATGACCACCTCTACCGCCATCACCACCATCAGGACCTCCACGAGGAACCTTCGCTTCTCGACGAAAACTGATGCAACCAGCCCCACCATTACCTGACGCTACTTTAATTTCTATTTTATCAATGAATAAGGATGTTGAGGGTCTCATAATTATAATCTCTAGTTTATTTTAAATGTTTGAGGCCCAAAATAAATATGGCCGCACAATAAGGGCGACCATATTACAAATTTTAGAATGTGGGGTTTTATTAAGCCGCACCATTCTGTGTAGGATAAACACTTACTTTAAGTCTTTTCTTATCTAATCTTTCAAATTGAACTTTTCCGTCAACTTTTGCAAAAATCGTATGATCACGACCCATTCCTACATTGTTTCCCGGGTGAACTTTCGTTCCACGTTGTCTGATAATAATAGTTCCAGGAAGAACACTCTCTCCACCAAACCTTTTAACACCAAGTCTTTTACTCTTACTATCTCTTCCGTTCTTCGTACTACCCGCAGCTTTTTTCGATGCCATGACTAAACCTCTATATTTCTCTGTTTAAATTAATAACTACGCTTCAGTGTTATAAACTTTAGCTTCTTTATCTGCTTTACTTACATCGCCGTTAGGAGACTGAATACTTTTGATAAATAGTTCTGTAAAATCTTGTCTGTGACCTTGTAGCTTTCTGTAACCTTGTCTTCTTTTCTTTTTAAGAACAACAATTTTAGGACGTCTTGCTTGTTTAGCAACGACTGCTGTTACAGACGCTTTATCAACCATTGGTGTTCCGATGAATGTCTCATCTCCACCAACTAATAAAACTTCACTAATACTGATTTCAGATCCAACTTCTTGATCAAGTTTTTCAACTTTTAATGAGTCACCAGCTTTAACACGATATTGTTTTCCACCTGACTTTAAAATGGCGTACATAGACTACCTCCGCATGCATGAACGCTTGTTTGTGCCATGAGCCTAGATACTTGTCAATTTAACTGAAGTCTATTTTTTGGTCTTTTTTTAAGACCTTAAGCCACGCCCTCAAACCCCCTTTAAATAAGGTTTCAGGCCCAAAACCCTCAATAAAATGCATAAGTTACACTCACACCTGTGATCCAAGGCTTGTGCTCATATGATTCCCCATCCACAACATAGGCATCTGGATCCAAAGAGTCTGTTTGATAGGACAAATATGCTGAACAAGCCCACCTTTTTGTAGGGTTGATAAATGAAAAACTTGTAGAAAGTTCATGCTGATATCTACACACTTTATTACCAAATCCTGTGGAGGAGTTGCAGTAGTTGGCACTCAGCCCAAAATGAAGGGGGCGATGCTTAGAAATATGCTTTCTGGCCTTAAAACGAACTCCGTACCGCCCTTTAACGGGGTCCACACGAGGATAAAACTTTAAAATAAAGTTTTTAATATTAAAGTTTGTATTAAAAGACTGACCATCTGAGCCGCCAAAACTGTCTAGATCCAAACTTGAAGCACCCGCATCAACTGTTTGCTCTAAAAACCAAACCTTTGTTTTTTCACCTAATGTAAGCTTCTTCTTTTTATAAGGGGCTGTAAGCCTATCCCTAATGCCATACAAAAAAGGCTTTCTGATCTCTCTCCAAAAAGCTGAACTTAAACTTTTGTTGTTCTCCTCAACTTGAAAGCCCATATCCCTAAGAGCTCTTGAGATTCGAATTCTTCTCTTCATAACCATTCTACTGACTTCTGTGTTTGGCCCCCACCCAAGTCCTCGAAATAAATCAGCTGGTCCAAACTTCTTGTAATTCAGCGCATTCATATCCTCTTCTCGACGAGTCTTAACCATCATCACTTCCGGAGCAAAGAGCCTTGAGTTTCTCTCCTGCTGATACAAATATCCCTCATAATAGTTTGGGCTAGATATACACAGACTACCGCAAGTGCTGGATTCTCCTACAGGATAAACTTCATCACGATAAAACCCGCCGCCGTCTTCATATGCGAAAACCCGCAGAGCAAAGCTCAGCATCATAAAAAAGATAACTATTCTGGGTTTAGCCATTAGGATATAATCGGTATAAGAGCATTCATGCCTTAAGTGAATCTTGAAAAATTTCGCTTAGGTTTGCAACAGTTTAGCAACAGTTCTCATTTTAAAATCAGCCGCAGTCGTAATTACAACAAGCATAACTCAAGTTGAGTCACCTTCACTCCGTTAAGCCTTTTATACAGGAGATAAAAATGAAAATACTCACCCTTTTGAGCCTCTTACTTTCAGTAAACACAGCACATGGCTTTTCACTAAGCCCTCCTATTCGTTCTTTCGCTCATCAAAGATCAAAACAGTGTACAGCCGCACTTAACAAATACTTTGTGCAAAGTAACACGGGAAAAATTTTAAAGTATGACTCTAAAACCCGCCTACTTACCATTGTAACAACCTCACAAACTGGTGAACAAGATGTTTCTTTCTACACTTCTTTAGGAAAAGTCTCTTCTTCTCAAAACAGTATGAGCTGTGCCTCCTCAGCTTCAAACGATTTAAAAACTCTTGATGACGAAATTAATAACGCAATCCAAAGTCTTGAGAGTGACACAAGCCGAAAAAGCCAAAGAAATCTCAGAAAAATACGGTACAATTGCAATAACATCACTTCTCAGCTAAGTGGTTCCGCTCAAAGCACCAACTCCCCTCAGCGCACTCTCGACTCTAATCATAATTTTATTGGGTCTGGTTCAGTTAGATAGCCACACCCGCTACTTATTTTAAACTCACTACAAATTCTTCTATATGAAGTTTTTGATTTACTTTAAAAACAACCGGGCTTTGAAGCTTAGACTCAATAAAATCTAGTGTTAAAGCGTCCTCTTCATAAATCCAATCTGCAACATCAGAGTGACACTCAACATATGCTTTTGAACCCTTTCCAGCTCTTTCCGCCTCACGCTCTAAAGCTCGAAAAATTTCATTTGCTATAGTCATTCTTCTTTTTATATAGCCTTTTCCATCACAGTACGTACACGGCTTTGTAAGAGTAGATACCAAACTTGGGCGGATTCTCTTTCTAGTCATTTCAACCAAACCAAGCTCTGATATTTCAGTGATTTTTGTTTTTGCCCTATCAAGCTCAAGCTCACCTTTAAACAAATCAAACACCTGTTCTTTATGAGCCTCTTTTTCCATATCTATAAAATCCACAATGATGATTCCACCACAGTTTCTGATTCTAAGTTGATGAGCAATCTCTTGAGCCGCCTCTAAATTTGTTTGGAGAATCGTCTCGTCTAAATCTTTTTTCCCGACAAAACGCCCTGTGTTTACATCAACAACCACCAAGGCCTCAGCCTCATCAAAAACCAAATACCCACCAGACTTTAACCAAATTTTTCTTCCTAAAGACCTCTTAATCTCCAGATCAATACTGTAAGCATCAAAAAGAGGTTGAGCCTGCTTATAAAATTCTGTGATGTTTTTAAACTTAGGCATAAACTGATTAATAAACGCCGTAGTTTTTTTATAACTTCGTCTATCATCAATAATCACTTTTGACACTTCCATTGTTAAGTTGTCTCTTACCGCACGAAGCTCCAAGTCCAAATCTCTATAAAAACAACCCGGTGTTTTTCTTTTTTCGTAGTTTTTAGAAACATCTTTCCAAAGGCGGTTTAAATAGTCCAAATCTTCTAAGATCTGTTCTTTTGATAGAGTTTCTGCTGCTGTTCTAACAATTACACCGCCAGAAGGTTTTGCTTTCTCAATAATTTCTTTAAGCCTGTCTCTCTCTTCCTCGTCTTCAATTTTTTTAGAAATTCCGAGATGTGGAATATTAGGCATGTACACAATGGTTCTACCCGGCAAAGAAATATGTGTTGTTATTCTTGCGCCCTTAGTTCCCAAAGGGTCTTTTGCCACCTGACACAAAATCATTTGCCCTTGCTTAAGCAAATCCTGAATTGGTGTTTTGTGCTCAGCTTGTGAAGCACCGGATAACTGTAGTGGCAAACTCGTCTTCTCTCCACTCTCCTCATCCTCAAAGTCATCTTCAAAGTCAGCAGCCTCTGCCACTTCTTTGGTCAAAACATCCCCTACATATAGGAATGCAGACCTCTCAAGACCTATATCTACAAATGCCGCCTGCATACCAGGCAAAACTCTCTCAACTCGGCCCTTATATATTCCGCCAACTAGTGTGGGCGATGTGCTTTGATCAATCTGAAGATCAATAAGCCTATCGTTGCTTAAAAACGCGACTCTAGTCTGGTTTGGGCGAACATTAACAAGGATTTTTTTACTCATAGATCCTTATACCGCCCATTCTGGACTAAATGAAAGCACTTATTTATGCCGATAAGTTTTTAGAACTAGGAGAATATTTATATGGCACAAATCGATGAGCTTTTTAAGATTATGGTCCAACAAGGGGCTTCTGATTTACACATTACCACTGGCGAGCCGCCATATTTTAGAATCAGTGGTGAAATGGCAAGATCTCAACATAAAGTCTTGAGTAATGATGAGTTAAAGGCTCTTATTTTTGAAATTCTAACTGAAAGACAACGCGCTAAGTTTGCAAAAGAGTGGGAACTTGATTGCTCTTACTCTTTAAATGGATATGGCCGATTCAGGTGTAATATCTTCATGCAAAGACGCGGACTTGGAGCAGTTTTTAGAGCCATTCCTGATAAAATCATGACTATTGAGGATTTAAAACTTCCAAAGAGTTTAGCTGAACTCTGCCAAGTTCACAAAGGCCTCATCGTTGTGACTGGTGCAACAGGAAGTGGTAAATCAACAACCCTTGCAGCACTTATTGATCATATGAACAAGACTCAAACTAAGCACATTCTTACAGTGGAAGATCCAATAGAATTTGTACATTTAAGTCAGCAATCCCTTATCAACCAAAGAGAAGTTGAGAGTCATACAAAATCATTTGCATCAGCGCTAAAAGCCGCTCTTCGTGAAGATCCTGATGTGATTCTAGTTGGTGAGATGCGTGATTTAGAAACCATCCAGCTTGCCATTACAGCCGCTGAAACTGGCCACTTAGTCTTTGGAACTCTGCATACAAACACCGCTGTTCGTACAATTGATAGAATTGTCGACGTGTTTCCCGCAGGGCAGCAAAAACAAATACAAACAATGCTTGCAGAGAGTTTAAGAGCTGTAATTGCACAGAATCTCTTGCCACGTGTTGGCGGAGGCCGTGTTGCCGCAATCGAAGTACTAGTTAACAACACCGCTGTTTCAAACTTGATTCGTGAAGGAAAAACTTTCCAAATTCCGTCTGCGATGCAAACTGGAAGAGCTGAGGGTATGTTCACGATGCAGCACTATGTTCAGCAACTTCTTGATCAGGGCCTAATTAGCGACTCTACAGCCGCTCCGTTTCTTGGACGTACTGCGCGCGCCGCATAAGAGAGGCTTAACCCCTGCCATTTTGAGGCAATAAAAAGTACTCATGTGTCTATGAACTTAAATACTTTCATAGACCACACCTTATTAAAAAACACAGCGACACAAGCTGAATTTGACCAAACTATCAACGAAGCTATTGAGCATAGCTTCTTTTCTGTCTGTATACCGCCACACATGGTTGAGTACACAAATGAGAAACTTAAAAGGTCTTCTGTTAAAACTTGTTCTGTTGCAGGTTTTCCACTTGGCTACAATACACTTGAAGATAAGAAAGCTGAGATCACACACCTTTATTCAATAGGCTGTGATGAAGTTGATGTGGTTTTAAATATATCAAATGTTAAAAATAAAAATTGGGCTGCTGTTGAAAAAGAGTTTGAAGTCTTCTCAAGTTTTTCAAAAAATAACTGCTTAAAAGTTATTATTGAATCCGGTATTTTAACCACTGAAGAAATTATTAAGGTTTGTGAAATAGCTTCTAAGAACCCAGTTACATTTTTAAAAACCTCCACAGGGTTTGCAGAAAAGAGTGCAAGCATTGAGGCTGTACAAACAATTCGAGCTAACTCTCCAAAAGAGATTTTAATTAAAGCCAGTGGCGGAATTAAAAGCCAAGAACAAGCCTTAGCTTTTGTTAATGCCGGCGCCAACCGTTTAGGCTGTAGTGCAAGCATTAAGATAGTAACAGGNNGAATGAGTGAAGTATCTGCATCTCTTTTAATTAGAAAAGTCCAAACAAAAACACCTCTAACAAAAGATGAAATCACTTCATTAATACGAGGGTTTGAAAAAGGATCCGTTCCTGATTATCAAATGTCAGCATTCCTTATGGCTGTGTATTACCAGGGGCTTTCAAAAAGTGAAAAAGAATTTCTAACAGAAGCACTTTTAACTTCAGGCCATCAAATGGAATGGCCAAATGATGCAAAGTACGTTGATAAGCACAGCACTGGAGGCACAGGAGACAAGACAAGTTTAATCCTAGCACCTCTACTTGCAGCTTTAGGGTATAAAATTCCCATGATGTCCGGAAGAGGCTTAGGGCACACGGGCGGAACTCTTGATAAACTAGAAAGCCTTACAGGGCTTCGAACCGACCTTTCTTTAGAGGAGTTTAAAGAATCAACTCACAAGTATAACGTCTCCTTTATTGGACAGACAAAAGAACTTTGCCCCGCAGATAAAAAACTTTACGCTCTAAGAGATGTGACCTGCACGGTTTCCTCTCTTCCCTTAATCACTGCCAGCATTGTTTCTAAAAAAATTGCAGAAGGCGTAAAAGGTTTAGTTTATGATGTGAAAACTGGAAGCGGCGCTTTTATTAAAAATTTTGAAGACACAAAAGCTTTAGCAGAGTCTCTTGTTGAAACCTCTGAAGGCTTGGGTGCTAAATCAGTAGCCTTAATCAGTGACATGTCTCAACCTCTTGGAAGATATGTTGGCAACACTTGTGAAATGTATGAATGCTTTAAAATAATGGAGGCTCCTGAAGAGCACTACGAAGAATTTAAAGACACCATTGAACTGACCCTACACCTGACAGCAAGGCTTATGAGTCTTTATGAAGGTAAAGACAATTATGAAGCTTTATACCAAAAAGCAAAAGACTGCTTATGGTCTAAAGAACCTTTAAAATTTGCTAAAGATGTATTTAAAACACAAGGGTGGGACGGATCATATCCGGATCTTCATTCACAGTATATGGACTGGTCACCAAAAGAAGGTGGTTTTATTTCAGCCATGGACAATGAGGCTGTCGGCTGGGCAGGTGTTGCTCTTGGAGCTGGAAGAAAAGTTCTTACTGACAAGGTTGATCCAAAAGTTGGCTTTTACTTTTTCAAAAAAGTTGCAGACAAACATATTGAGGGCGAGCCGCTTATTAGAATTTTTTACTCTGATGAAGAAAAACTTAAGGCTTCAATAAAGCTGTTAGAGACAGTTTTTACATTTTCACAAACAAACGTTTCAAAACCAGAACTTATACAAGAAATAATTTACGGGAAATAGATAAAGGAAATCAGTATGGAAACTATTGCAAAACTAAATAAAGCCGCAGGATTTTTAAAAGAAAAAATTACGACAGTTCCAAAGATTGGCATTGTCTTAGGCTCTGGCCTCAGTGATCTTGCAGAGTCTTTAGAAGTTTCTCAAATCATCCCATTTGCAGATATTCCTTATTTTCCAAGGTCTACAGTTGTTGGCCACAAAGGGAATCTGATTATTGGCTCTTACAAAGGTTTAGACATCGCTCTTTTTCAAGGAAGAGTTCATTACTACGAAGGCTACTCTCCTGAAGAAGTGGTTTTTCCAGCAAGGCTTTTTAAGTGGATCGGAGGAGAAGATTTAATTCTTACCAATGCAGCCGGCTCACTAAACCCAAACTGGCCCCCGGGGGACATGATGGTCATCAAAGACCAGCTTAACTTCACAGGCTACAACCCTCTTATTGGCGAAAACATTTCTGAAATAGGACCCCGCTTTAATGATATGTCTGAGCCTTACAACAAAGAACTTTCAGAGCTTCTAAAGGCTGCATGCATAAAAGCGGGGTTAAATACCCACGAAGGCTCTTATCTTGGAGTAACAGGTCCTTCATATGAAACACCCGCTGAGATCAAAGCTTTTTCAGTTTTAGGCGCAAGCGCTGTGGGAATGAGTACTGTTCCTGAATGTATTGCTGCAAATCATGCAGGATTAAGAGTTGCAGGCCTTTCTTGCTTAACAAATTTTGCAAGTGGGATTTCGCCAACAGCTCTCTCACATGAAGAAGTTACCGAGACTTCGCTTCGAGTAAAACCTTTATTAGTTATAGCTCTAAAATTGTTCTTTGAGAGCTATAAAAAATAACAACTTTAATTCTCCAACTTTTCTCTTTTGACAGCTTTGTCTTATTTCTTATGTAATTATTATAATTTTAATTCAAACACTCCACTAAGCGAGCCTTTTCTGCTTCTAATAGTTACAAATCAAAAGGGGAGAAAATGAAGAATACAATAAAATACCTTGTGAGCCTTACTCTGTTAACACTCGCATCTATTACAACTATAACAGTATCAACAAAAGCCTTTGCCAAGAACACATTAACAGCGGCTATAAACTCAATTAAATATTCACTCAAAAACATCGGCTTTTATAACAACCTTGCCAAACAACATATTACATCTCTAGAGGGGGCGATTTCTCTACCTGAAAAGCTTTACTACCATGTTGGCACCAGAGAGTACCAGCTTGGAGCCATTACACCCGATGATCAGTCTCTTCCTACCTTAAAGGCCACAGTTTCTCCTAATAAAAGCATCCTAACTTTTCCCGGCGGGTTTAAAGTACAGGCAAAATGGCAAAAGCCAACATACGGCTTCTTCTCCTCTAAAGCTGGGTACTTCTATGATTTTAAGTTTCTGGACACCCCTGCTTTTAAAGCACCAACAAAAGTAAAGCTTAAAGAACTCCCAGAAATAAATATTGGGAACATGACAGATAAACAGCTTGAGTTTAGTAACTCCTACCAGTTAGAACAAGAGCAAAAAATGCTCTCTGAAATACACAGTAATCTCCGGGATGCTTTAACTTATTTATTTGAAAATTTCTCTTATGAAAAAACTATATCTATCGAAGACTTGGTCTTCATAAACAAAACCCTTGGAGCCCATTCATATATCAAATTGCCAAGTAGTGATTCCGAGATTTCAAAGAATCAATATATAAATCATAAATCTCAGTATGCAAATTATACTGGATTTGTAAGAGGCAGCAAAGACGATCCCATTCTCGCTAAATCTTATCTACGGGGCGACTCTCAAGAGACCGTTCTTCTTGAGTTCCCACCGTCCAACAAGAGCATTATGGTTGAGCTTGAGGCTCTTGTTAAAAAGATTAATGCCATAAATAATGACGACACTACACTTTTTGAGGTTGCCACTATTTACAAAGACTTTCTTTCCCTCCACCCTTTCTATGATGGCAATGGCAGAATAGGTCGAGCACTTTTGGATTTTTCACTTTTAAAAGCAGGGTTCCCACCACTAGATAAACATAGTGCCAACACTGCCAAAATTCACTGGATGTCGACTGAGGAAGTTACCGCCGCACTTTCTAAGAACTTTAGCTACTAGTAATTGTAGACTCTAATACTATATACCCTGAGGACACTATCAAAACTCCAGGTTATTTTTACAAAGAACAAAGCACTAATTGCCTATTCAGCGTGCTTTGTGTAAATCTTATTCCGTGATCAAACTCTCTCTATTTCTTATTTCTATTTCACTTCTAACCGCATGTGGAAATAAAGATGACAGCCCCCTCGCACTTAAGGCCTATAATCAAAAGTGCCTCGAGGGTAAAATCAGAGGACAGTTTTTAGTAAAGTACTCTAACGGGACACACGAAATAGTGCCCGCATCTTCAGCAGGAGACTTTTTTAATAAAATTCTTTCACCTGAAAAAATAGAGCTACTTAACAAGAAAAATATTTCTATTTCCGGAGTTGATCACAACTTTAGAGTCCGTATTAAATCAACGCCACCGCCTCCTCCAAATAGTACGCCTACTAGCGATCCTAATGCTGGCCCACGAATGCTAAACGCCCCTTATTTATGGGAGCAGGGGTTTTATGGACAAAATGTTGTCACCGCCCTTATTGACTCTGGTTATGACACTTCACATGTTCTCTTAAAAGATTCTGTTTCTATTAACTCTCTTGAACACGGCTTAGATGAAGACAACAACCAACTCATAAATGACGTTCTCGGTTGGGATTTTGTAAACAACACCCCTCTAACTGGCGACCTTGGCTTCCATGGAACCATTGTAGGCAGCATTATTGCCGCTGACCATGCTGGAAGCATTAAATTTAGCATGGCCCCTGGTTCAAAGATCGTTCCGATTACCGCACTAGAAGCAGATGGTGAAGGTATAACTTCTGCCTCTGGCGATTCAAATTCAGTCTTAAGTTCAATTGATTACGCCATGGCAAGAGATGTGGATTTTATAAATGCCAGCTGGGCCGGAGATATTTGCTCAAAGTTTATAAGACAAAAAATTAAAGCCGCAACAGATGCCAATATCATTTTTGTAACCTCTGCAGGAAATGAAAGCACAGATTTAGATGAAAAACCTATCTTCCCTGGCTCCTTCCCTTTTTCACTCATCGCAACCGTTGGAGCTGTAAACCTGGACTCCTCCAGACAGGAAGACAGTAACTATGGCCATGTGGTCGATTTCTTTAGCTTAGGAAGCAATGTAGCTGCCGCGGCGCCCCATAGCTTCCTAACTACAGCCTCCGGCACAAGCGTCGCAGCCCCTTTCATAACAGGGGGTCTAGCCCTTTTAAAAAGCGCCTTTCCTACAGCCTCTCCCGCGACCTTATTAAATGCTTTAGAGAAGTCCAAAAACAACAAAAAAATACCCGATTTAAAGAGAGCTTTTTTAGAGCTCAAAAGCCAGTAAATAGCTATAATATTTAATATTTTTTCATTGAATTCTTTAAGTACCTGCAGGTAAAGTTTCCCCTTTCAAAGCATATTTTAGAGGAGGCTTTATGAAAAACCGCATTTATATTTCAGACTTAAGTAAACACGTTGGTGAAGAGGTTTGTTTAAATGGATGGGTTTATAATGTAAGGGCCTCTAGTAAAAAAATTAAATTCTTAATCCTTAGAGACGGAACAGGTCTTTGCCAGTGCATTTACTTTAACGGTGAGTGTGAAGACTCAGCTCTTGAGAACTTTGGTGAGCTTACTCAAGAAAGCGCTGTACGTGTTTGGGGCAAAGTGAAAGAAGAGCCTAGAAGTCCTGGCGGATATGAGCTTTCTGCAAATCGTTTTGAAATTTTAGCTAAATCACACGACTACCCGATCACACCAAAAGAACATGGAACTGACTTTTTAATGAACCACAGACATCTTTGGCTTCGTTCAAAAAGACAACACGCAATCATGAGAGTAAGAAGTGAAATCATTAGAGCTTCTCGTGAATTTTTTGACACTAGAAACTTCACACTTTGTGATGCACCACTTTTAACGCCAAATGCTTGTGAAGGAACCTCTACACTTTTTGAAACAAAATATTTTGATGGAAGCGCATACCTTTCACAAAGTGGTCAGCTGTACAGTGAGGCTACAGCAATGGCTCACGGCAAGACTTATTGCTTTGGACCTACCTTTAGAGCTGAGAAATCTAAAACAAGACGTCACCTTCTAGAGTTTTGGATGATTGAACCTGAAGTAGCTTTTAATGATTTAAACGACAACATGGAACTTGCTGAAGAGTTCGTAAGTCACGTTGTGCAATCTACTTTAAAAAAATGTGCTCCTGAACTGACTACACTAGAAAGAGACACAACAGGACTTCAAAAAGTAAATGGTAAATTCCCAAGGCTTCATTACAAAGAAGCTTGTGAAATCATTTTAAAAGAAAATCCAAACTTTAAAACAGGTGATGACTTCGGGGCTCCCGATGAAACAATTGTAAGCTCTCATTTTGATAAGCCTGTCTTTGTTCACAACTACCCTACAAAAATTAAAGCCTTTTATATGAAAGAAGACCCTACAAATGCTGAAGAAAGCTTAAGTTGCGATCTTTTAGCAACAGAAGGCTATGGTGAACTTATTGGTGGCGGACAAAGAGAAGACTCTTACGATTACCTTTTAGCTAAGATTAAAGAGCACAATTTAAATCCAGCGGATTTTGACTGGTATTTAGACCTTAGAAAATACGGAACGGTTCCTCACTCTGGTTTTGGAATGGGTATTGAGCGTTGTGTTGCATGGATCACTGGTATCCACCACGTACGTGAGTCTATTCCATTTCCAAGATTATATGGAAGAAACAGACCTTAACTTAAAACTTTAAAAGATTTTTATAGATTGGAGAAAAATATGGAACTAACTCATGAACAACAACTTGAGAAGTTAGATACGAGAAACCAAGCTGCACTTATCGGGGGCGGGGAAGCAAAAATTGAAAAACACAAGAAGGGGGACCGCCTTACGGCAAGAGAACGCCTTGATGTTCTTTTAGATCCAGCGTCTTTTGTAGAGCTGGACCGCTTTGTAACTCACCGTTGTACAAACTTTGGTATGGAGAAAAACAAACAAAGTGGTGATGGCGTTGTAACAGGCTATGGCCGTGTAAATGGAAGGCTTGTTTATGTCTTCAGTCAAGACTTCACTATTTTAGGTGGAAGTATGTCTCGCACCACTGCAAACAAGATCACTAAAGTTATGGACCTTGCAGCCGAAAATGGAGCTCCAATTATTGGAATCTCTGATTCAGGAGGTGCGCGTATTCAAGAAGGCGTTGAAGCACTTGGTGGATATGGCGATATCTTTTTTAGAAACACTCGCTACTCTGGCCTGGTTCCACAAATCTCTGCAATCATGGGTCCTTCAGCAGGGGGAGCCGTGTACAGCCCGTCATTAACTGATTTCACTTTCATGGTAAAAGACACAAGCTATATGTTTGTTACAGGCCCTGACGTGATTAAAACTGTAACTCATGAAGAAGTGACGAAAGAAGAGCTTGGCGGAGCAGAGACACACAATAAAAAATCTGGTGTCGCTCACTTTGCTGCTGAAAATGATAAACACTTACTTCTTTTAATTCGTGAACTGTTAAGCTTCATCCCGAGTAACAACCTTGATGACCCTCCAAAACTTTCTACAAAAAATCTAAGAGCACACGCTGATCAAAGCATTAACGAGCTTATTCCTACCAACTCTAAAAAGCCTTACGACATTAAAGACCTTGTTAAAAAGGTTGTTGATGATAATTATTTTTTTGAAGTTCATCAACATTTTGCAGAAAACGTAGTTGTTGGCTTTGCAAGATTAAACGGTCACTCTGTTGGAGTCATCGCTAACCAACCACAAGTTCTAGCCGGTTGCTTAAATATTGATGCAAGTAGAAAAGCTGCAAGGTTTATCAGGTTCTGTGATGCTTTTAACATACCCTTAGTAAGCTTTGTTGACGTACCTGGCTTCTTACCAGGCACAGAGCAAGAGTGGAACGGGATCATCACTCACGGAGCAAAACTTGTTTACGCTTACGCTGAAGCAACCGTTCCAAAGATTACTGTTATTACTCGTAAAGCTTACGGCGGTGCTTATATAGTAATGGCATCAAAACACATCGGAGCTGATATTAACTTAGCATACCCAGGAGCAGAGATTGCTGTGATGGGAGCTGAAGGAGCCGTTAATATTATCTTTAGACGAGACATTGCAGGAGCAGATGATCCAGATTCTGTTAAAGCTAAAATCATGGCTGACTATGAAGAAAAGTTTAACAACCCCTATGTTGCTGCAGAACTTGGATACATTGATGAAGTGATTGAGCCTTCTATGACAAGAAAGAGACTCATTGACTCTATTGAAATGCTAAAGAACAAACGATCTAACCTTCCACATAAAAAACACGGCAACTGCCCACTATAGGAGACAGAGTAATGTTTAAAAAAATATTGGTCGCAAATAGAGGAGAGATCGCACTACGTGTAAACCGTGCCGCTCGTGAAATGGGTGTTGATACAGTATGTGTTTACAGTGCTGCAGACAGAACAAGCCTTCACGTGCTTCTCGCTGATGAGGCTTATGAAATTGGCCCAGCTCCAAGTACTGAGTCTTACTTAAAAATTGATAAACTTATTGAAGTTGCAAAAAAAGCTGGAGCTGAAGCAATCCACCCAGGTTATGGCTTTTTAAGTGAATCAAGTGCTTTTGTTAAAGCTGTTACAGAGGCTGGTTTAAAATTTATTGGAGCAACCCAAGACAATATCGAAAAAATGGGTGATAAACTTGCTGCACGTGAACTTATGAAGAACGTTGATGTTCCAATAGTTCCTGGAAGTGACGGGGAAGTTAAGACTGTAGCAGATGCAAAAAAATGGGCCAAAACCATTGGATATCCTTTAATGATCAAAGCTTCTGCTGGCGGTGGCGGTAAGGGCATTCGAGTTGTTACTAAAGATGAAGAGCTTGAAAGTGGCTTTAATGCCGCACAATCCGAAGGTAGAAACTACTTTGGTAATGACACTGTGTTTATGGAAAGATTCATTCAAAATCCCAAGCACATTGAAATTCAAGTTTTTGGAGACTCTCATGGGAACGCTGTACATCTTTTTGAAAGGGAATGCTCTATTCAAAGAAGGCACCAAAAAATCATTGAAGAAGCACCGAGTGTTTCTGTTCCCGCTGAAGTTAGAGAAAAGATGGGTGAAGTTGCTGTAAGGGCTGCCAAATCTATTAAATATGAAGGCGCAGGAACAATCGAGTTTATTTTTGACAACACTACTAAAGAATTCTTCTTCATGGAGATGAACACAAGACTTCAAGTTGAACATCCTGTGACTGAGTCTATTACAGGGATTGACCTTGTAAAAGAGCAGATCAAAGTTGCTTACGGAGAACCCTTAAGCTTTAAGCAAGAAGACATTGTAGCAAAAGGTCACTCCATTGAATTAAGAATTAACGCTGAAGACCCTGCAACCTTTTTACCAAGTGCTGGTAAAATTATTCGCTGTAGAACTCCACAAGGGCCGTTCATTCGCTTTGATGGTTATATGTATGCTGGCTACGAAGTTCCTATTCACTATGATCCTATGCTTGCAAAGCTTATCGTATGGGGTGAGGACAGAAAATCTTGTATTGCACGACTTAAACGTGCTTTAGCTGAGTTTTCAGTGACCGGGATTAAAACAAATACTGTTTTACATAAAAACATTATTGATCACCCTAAATTTTTAGACGGTTCATACACAACACAGTTTGTTGATAAAGAGCTTATCACTACTGATAAAAAGACTTTCTTTAAATATGTTAATGATGAGGTTTTCTTAATTGGAGCGGCTCTTTCTGCATACCAAGAAAACAAGAACAAAAATGTTGAAAACACTTCTTCAATGGGAAGATGGCGCCAAACAATTCGCCAGGAAGTTTTAAAGAGGTAATTATGTTTTTTGAAGCAAAAGTTAACAAGACGCCATATAAAGTAACCGTCGAAGAAACTCGGAAAGAGTGGCATATCGCACTTAAAAAAGAGTCTTCAGAAGAGTGGAAGAAAATCGTTTTACCTAAAAAGAATTATCAAGTAAGCGACGACGGCTCTGTAAGTTTGATCTACAACAACTCTTCTTATCTTATGGACCTTGCCGCGCAAGGAACTGACTACACAGTTTATACAAGAGGGTCACACAGAAACGTTTCAATCTTAGATGATGAGCGTATTCTGCGTGATAGCCTAATGGGAGGACGGTCGCTAGGGGGCCAAGAGAACCTTAAAGCTGGAATGCCAGGAAAAATTGTTAAGATTTTTGTAAAGCCTGGTGATGAAATAAAAGCTGGTGAGCCTTTAGTTATTATGGAGGCTATGAAAATGGAAAATGAAATGAAGGCCGCTGAAGATGTCATTATTGACAGAATTCATGTAGATGAAGGCAACAGCATTGAATCAGGCGCCCTTCTTATTTCCTTTAAGGCCAAATAAAATTTCATCTAAAAATTTTTTAATTTTAAAAATTCGGCCGCTTTCCCAAGGGGCCGCCTTTACAAGATCTCCGTGGTCTGCCTCATAAAACTTTCTACAAACCTCTTCACTTCCCTGAAGCTCAAAAGGCAAATGATCTGACTTTAGTAAAATTCCATCTCCTGAAGTCATATATGTTTTATTATAAAAACCACCTATTAATTTAAACTTAAATGATAAATCTTTATAACTTTGATCACTTTCAACAAACGTTATTTTCTCTAAAAGATTCTCTTGCTTAGAAAGCCCCAACATTTTTTCTCTTACAAAACTTGAACTAAATGAGACGGAGTAGTCTTTAACATAAGGAAGCTTTCCAACAAGCCTTCCCATACCGAGCAAAACACCTGATCCTTCTTTTAAAATAATAAGCCTATAAAGGGCGGAGCCATCAAGGGCCCCTTGGATCAAAAAAACCCTTTTAAGCCTTACTTTCTCACCCTCGTCTAAAAGCATATAAAGAGTTTCTAAAGCCCCTTTACTATGGGCAAAGAAGATAAATTCTCTTTCCTTATCCATCCCTTTAATTCTATTGAGCATCTCTGCCGCAGCCTCTTCCGGTCTTTTTCTTGTACTGTTATTAATCCTAAGTATCTGCCTTGAAGGAACCCCTGCATCCAGCAAATACCTCCTGTACTCTGTCATATAATAAGGAACTATTTCATTGAAAATCCCCGGCACAATTACAAAATTATAACTTTTTAAATCTGCTCTAGAAGCCACTCCCGACTCACAATCTGCAAAACCTCGAGTTGAAAAACTCGTAGAAATTAATAAGGAGACTACACTTTTTAAAAACATTCTAATTAGCTAGAGTTTCCAGTATAAGAACACTATCTTCACTTCTAAGCATTACACTCTCCAGCTCTGAAAACTTTTTAAAGTTCACAACTCCATTTGCTTGAACAACAATACCTGAACTCTTTCCTATTTGAGAGGCTGCAGAATACCCCATCTTAGAAGCCAAAGACCTATCTTGCGCCAAAGGACTTCCACCTCGCTGTATATGACCTAAAACCACACTCTTACAATCAATCTCCAACTCTTTTATTATGGTTCTTTTAATTGTTGCAGCGGCTGAGGACTCCTCACCCTCTTTCTCTAAGGCAATGATTAAACTTGAAAGCTTACCCTTCTTAATACTTCTTTTAACCTTCTCTATAGATTTCTCTAAAGACCCCTTCTCTGATAAATCCACAACACACTCTGCCCCAGCTGAAATCGCTACTTCATAAGCAAGATTAGCAGATTTTCTTCCCATCACTTCAACCACAAAAGTTCTTTGGTGTGAACTTGCTGTATCCCTAATTCGATCAATAGCCTCCACCGCAGTTTCAATTGCTGTAGCATAACCAATCGTATTTTCTGAATACATATAGTCATTATCAATGGTGCATGGAGCTCCAATAACTTGAATATCAGGATACTCTTTTTCAAAAATCTCAAGCCCTAGAAAGGTTCCATCTCCACCAAGGCCAATCAAACACTTAATGTCTTCTTTAATTAAATTCTGATAAGCTTTAGCACGCCCTTCTTTCGTTCTAAACTCCTCACAACGCGAGGTTTTTAAAACAGTTCCGCCTCTATGTATTATATTAGCTACAGATCTTAAGCTGAGCTCTTCTGATAAAGAGTTGATAATCCCCTTATATCCTTCAAAGAATCCAAAAACTGCATGCCCCTGATGAATAGCTGTTCTTGTAACCGCCCTAATTGCCGCGTTCATCCCCGGAGCATCACCACCACTTGTAAATACTGCTACTTTAATCATTTTGATATTTTATATCGAGCCCAAGATTTTGGCCACAAATAAAAAAAACTTTAGCCCTCACAGGTCTAAAGTTCTTATAATTTTGCTTAAGACAATCTAAGTCTTAATTAATTTTTGCAAGCTGTGTGTTAAAAAAAGCTTCTTCCTTCTTAGTTAATGCAGGAGAAAGTCTAACAATCGCTGAATCAATTCTCTTCTTTAACCCCTTGTTATTAAGATTAGAGTTTGAGTACGCTGTTACAATATTTGATAAGATTAACTTCTCAATGGCTGGAGAGTTCTTTTGTGTTTCCAGCTCATTAAGCATTAAACCCATTCTTTGAGCTAAGTCGACTTTTTTACCTGTTTCTTGAGATGCAAAGCCTGCTGAACTTATTAGAACACTTAAAACTGTCATCATTGCTATTACTTTTTTCATCACAAAACCCCTTGTTATATAGACTATAGAGCAAGAGCGGTGCCACCTTTAAAGGGCGTAAAAGGCAAAATAGTGTCAACTTTTTTGACAGTTTCTTTAAACCTATACAAGTGTTGCAGTGGGTTTATTTAATAAGGCCCCCACTGAGTGTGATCAAAGCCTGTCTCTGACACAAGGTCCTCAATCGAGCTCTTTTGAGCACCAACTTCCACAGCTCTTAAAGCCTCCATAAGCTGGATACTCTCTTCTCCTCTAGATTCGATTTCACGAAGGAGTCTCTTTGCTTCTAAAAAATCTCCACTCTTATAATGCACCTCAGCCTTATGCCAAAGAGCCTGAGGTGAGTTCTCACCCTTTAAAAGGTTCAAAGCTCCCTTAATGTCTTTTCCATTTCCATGAAGCATGATTAGTGCCTTTGCAAGCGTTTCAAGTGAGGAGAGCTCTTTGCCTGAAGATTCATATCTTTCAAAAGCCTGCCTGCCCGCCTCCAGGCTCTCTTGTGTTACATGTGTATACCTGTGATTTAGGAACTGAACCATAATTCTTAGAACTTCTTTAGGTGTAAGCGTAAGCCCTTCAAGCCCCTTATAGCCAAACTTCTCCACCCTGAATTTAAAGACTGAACTGTTATATAAAGAATGCATTAACGTCTCTAAGTAATCAAATTCTTCAAAAGACCCTTTTTCAGCATAGGCTTCTATCTTCAACCTTTCATAAGCTGAAACCATGTCCCTACATTGAACAGAGTGCCCCTTTAGGGACATCAGAGTCATTAAAAGCACTAATAAGACCTTCCACATACCTGTCTCGTTTCAAGTTTCATACCACCCTCATATACATTCTTTTTACAGTTCACTCTTTTTTTCAAAAATATGAACTCTCCTACAGCATCCTTAAAAGACAGGCTAGATATTAGATATCTAAGGAGAAAGAATTGATACACCTTATAAGCAACAACGGCATTTCAACCACACCCAGCATTACCCACCACGACGCCTCAACTCAAGCTATTGTAAAATGCTTACGGTTTATCAGAAATGTTCTTCAACTCGATATCAAAATGGGCGCTTACGACTCTTCATCTGCAAGCTATAAGCTTTTAATGCAAATGGCTGAGACTAAATCTTTTATTGAGTTTAAAGGAAAAGTTTTTATCCCTATTTCACAATCTGATGGAGAAATTTGGGGCTTTACAGAAATCACATGCGCCCCGAATAAGCCAACCCCTGTAAAAATCAGAAAAGCAATTCAGGCAATTAAAGATATGATTGAGCCTGAGCTTGAAGGGCGAGAATCTCCAACCTTTGATAATGACTCAAACTACTCCATTCTTATCTCAGAGAGTGATTTAGATGGAGGACACCGCTTATCTTCAAATATTTTTTATGATGAAAAATACACTTCATTTATAAATTTAAGTGAATGGATTCAGCAAGACGAATCCTTTTCATTAAAGTCTTTGCGTGAGTTCTCAGACAGTCTTTTGTTTGTACCGGAGGTTTTAAATTTGACTTCAAATCAAAGATCTATTCTAGCGCTCTATTCAATGCTTCCAGATCAGTTAAAGAAATCCTCATTAATTGTTTGCACAAAAGAGTCTTTTAGCTCTTTAAACTCAAACATTAGTGAAGAAAAAGGCTTTCTTTCAGCTTTTGCCACAAAAAAAACGCCTTTCAACAAATACATTGAAAAGCGTCAGCAGTTTTAATTTAATTTTTTATTACATAGAGCTTAGCAAAAAACCCCTTGCTAGCCTGTCCAGCCTCCCCTTAGAGGTTCCATCATATTCTTTCATAATTCTAGTGTGCTCATCATGAACTATCACTCGAACTACCTTTAATTCACTTCTTAGCGCCTCTCGAGAATCATCATCTCCTGAAAAAGATGTAATCTGTTTTCTGTGTGTGTTTAAAAGCTCCACTCTCTTTTTCTTTAACACTTGGTCCAAAACATTTCTTGATTCTGCGATTTCAGTTTCAATCATTTCTTTTTGAAGCTTCTCCTCAGGTGAATCCACACCCCCTAACAGCCCTTGTTCAGAACATGAAACTATGAATAAAGCGAACACTACCAATGAAATTCTTCTGATTATAACTGCCATTTTACTGCCTCCACACACTACCTTAGTCGGGAAGACTGTCTTAAAAATGAAGTGAAGTTAGCAAAAATTGACTAACTTTTAGGTATTTTATTAAAAACACCCAAAACTGTCTCCTCTTGATTCAAAAACAGCCCCAAGAGGAGACAAAGACTACCACTCAGAACGTTATTACTCTAAAGTTGAGACGACTTAATTGGAGACACACTTTGAATCTTGATACTAAAAATTTTATTACTGAGAAGCTAAATATCGATTTTAAGCTCACCCCTTTAACTGGTGATGCAGGAACAAGGCAGTATTTTAAGATTAAGAATGATATGAAGAACAAATACATTCTTTGCGCCTATAAAAAGGATGAACTCACCTCATTCGATTACTTCTTAAATGTGAACACTCTTTTTACAAACCAGAAAATCAAAACCCCTGAGATTTTGCACACAAGTAAACATTTAGGGCTAATGATCCTTGAAGACCTTGGAGATGTTACTTTAGAGGATGCTTTTAAAGACTCTTATGACCTTACTCTTTACAAACAAGCACTTAATGAACTGATTAAAATTCAATCCATCCCCCCTCAAGAAGGGTCCATTGCTCATAGCTATGCTTTTACTGTTAAAAAATTTGACTGGGAATTTAACTTCTCTCTAGAGCACCTTACGAATCTATACTCTCTGGATCTGACATCTATTGACATAGATACTTTAAAACAAGAGTTCACAAGCATCTCCTCTTACTTGTTCAACCTCCCCCAAGTCGTTACCCACAGGGATTTTCACTCTAGAAACCTCATCAACAAAACTGATGGCATCTATGTAATCGATTTTCAAGATGCAAGAATGGGCAACCCTTTTTATGATCTGACAAGCCTAATTGAGGACACATACACCGGCTTAAGCGCTGAACAAAAAGAGATTCTCACTGCATACTACAAAGAACAGTCTTCTCTAGAATTTGATGAGGAGTTTTCTAAGAGCTATAGTATTCAAGCGCTGCAACGCTCAATAAAAGCCTGCGGAAGCTTTGCGTGGTTAAAAAATGTGATTGGAACCGATCGCTACATTCAATACATCAAGCCATCTCTTATAAATATTAAAAGATTTCTCAATGACTTAAACACATACCCTGAACTTACAAAATTCGTTAATCTTTGTGCAAAAGAAGAAGGCCTTTAAATGACAAAGTCTGCATTCCTTTTGACTGCAGGGTTTGGAACAAGGTTTCAACCACATACAGATTTTTTACCAAAGCCAGCACTTCCCTTTTTCAATCTGCCACAAGCTCTTTATCCTGCAGGGCTTTTAAAAAACATCGGCGTTACAGATTTTTTTTACAATTCACATCATCTTCCAAAAGAACTTGATGAGGCACTAAACCCTTTCTTTAAAAAAAACAGCCTCTTTGAAAAAGACATTCTTGATAGTGCTGGAGGCATTGCAAATGCCAAGGCCCACTTAATGAATGATGATCATTTCTGGGCTGTAAACGGAGACTCCTTTATAACCACTTTAAATGATCAAGTACTTTTAGAAGCCTACGACTTTCACGTAAAAACAAACTCAATTGCCACACTAATTGGGATCAAAAAAGACGATCTCTCACTAAATGGCTTGGGCTCTAGCTCTGACAATGTCCTCACTCACACAGCAAAAGGCCCTGATACTCTTCACTTTGTAGGAATCTACCTTTTTAGCAAAGAGATTTTTAATTTTATTAGGCCCGAAAAGTCACACATCTTAAAAGATGTACTCCTTAAAAACTTTCAAGAGAAAGTCTCTGTTTTTAATGCCCATTCAGAACTTATATGGTTTGAAACAGGAAATGAGAAAGATTTTATTGAATGTCACAGACAAGAAGCAAAAAATATCTTAGCTGAAAAAGAAAACTCAACTGTTTATAAGACATTTGAAACATGGGGACTTTCTCCGGAAAAACAACTAGAGCAGTTCTTAAAAAATAATATTTGGGGGAAAGAAAGCTCCAATCCTCATAAGTCTGATTTCTTAATACTTCCTGAAAATTTAAGTGATGACTCCGGTCAGTTTAAAAACTGTGTGATCATAAACGATCTTTCTATCCCAAAAGACCAATCATTTGAAAATCGAGTTTTAATCGATCCTTCCCAGTGGGCTTAGTTTTTTACTAAGCCCCATATAAGACAAGTCCGCTTTAACATCATTTAGTTTATAAAGAGCAAGTAGTGCAAAAGCACCGCCTTCTACAGCCTGAACAGGCCAACCGATGTCATCACTAGTCAAAACTTCAAGATCTAAGAATGCTTCTTCTAAACGTTTCATCAAGTAGCCGTTATACACTCCACCACCTGAAACAACCAATTTATCAATTTTCTTTTTTTCAATTTCTTTTATAATGGGCAAAAGGGTGATCTCACAAAGTGTTGCAAGCATATCCTCTTTTGTCAGTTTCTTCATTTGCTTTAACAAGTTACTTAATTCAGTTTCTGAAAACTCTTCTCTTCCACAGCTCTTTGGCGCCGCTTTCTTTAAGAATTTATTTTTAGCACAGTAGCTTTTAACAATTTTCATATCAGGAAGCCCTTTTAAAGCAACCCTTCCACCTTTATCAAAGTCTTTAGAAAAAAGTTTTCTCATAGCTCCATCTAAGAATACATTTCCTGGGCCAAGATCAGTTGCCGTAAATTTAGCCCCTTCTCGACATGTCAAATTAGACATCCCACCTATATTTAAAAACCCCCAGCGCTTATAAGACTCTTCCTTCATTATAGCGTCATGAAAAATTGGAGCCAGCGGCGCTCCCTGACCTCCAACACTAAGTATCTTTGCTCTAAAATCACTTACTACTGGCACATTGAATTCTTTTAAAAAGGACGGCTCCCCTATTTGAGTTGTCGCTTTTGGGGCCTGATGAAAAACTGTTTGCCCATGAAGCCCTATCAGATTTATTTTCCATTTTTTATCTGACTTAATTTTAGCTAAAGACTTTGCATAAAACTTTCCAAGCTCAAAGTGTAAGAGTTGAGATTCTCTAAAACCCATCTTGCCCTCTGCCAGTTGCAACAAAGACGTTTTCATTTTTTTTGTGTACGACACTGACGCCATATCTTTATATTTAAAATTTTTTGCTCTTTTAGAAACCAGTACAAAATCAACACCATCTAAACTCGTGCCGCTCATAATTCCAACAATATTTAAATTTCTACGTTCTTGTGTCATAGGCTATTTTTACCACATTTAACCTTCCTACTCATACATAATTTTTTCCTTTCTCTTAACCTATTATTCTCATATCATTTAAGCTTAAAGTTTTATCGCTTTATCAACACCCTTACCTAATGGAGCAAAGAATGGTTAAAGCACTTACCTACAGACTTCTTTCACTTGCTCCACTTATTTTTATCATCTCTTCAATCACCTTTTTGATTATCCACTTTATCCCTGGAGACCCTGTAGATCTTATGCTTGGAGACTATGCCTCTGAAGCTGAGCGGGAAACCCTTCGCATGTCTTTAGGACTCTCCGGAAGCCTGTGGGATCAATATTTACACTTTACCTCAAATCTTTTTAAGTTTGATTTAGGAACCTCAATCTTTTCAGACACCTCTGTTACAAGCCTGATTCTTCAAAGAATGCCTGCAACCCTAGAACTTACTTTAGTCTCGATTTTTCTATCTTGCCTATGGGGAATTCCTTTAGGCGTTTTAACTGCATCAACCAAATCTAAGAATTTAGACTTTCTTGGGACTTCTTTAGGCGTTTTAGGAATGTCTATTCCAGGATACTTTCTCGGACCTGTTCTTATTTGGATATTTTCTGTAGGAATGGGGATTTTACCTGTTGGGGGGCGAGAGAATTTTTCAAGCTTAATTCTTCCAAGCCTAAGTTTAGCACTCCCCTTGGGCGCTATTTTAATGCGGATGACCAGGGCTGCAATGCAAGAAGTCCTCACCCAAGAATACATCCGTGTTGCTTATGCAAAAGGAATCACCAAAAAAGAGCTCTATTTTAAACACGCTCTTAAAAATGCGCTTATGCCCATCATCACCGTTGTCGGCTTACAAATTGGGACTCTACTGACTGGAACAGTAATCACGGAGACCATCTTTAGCTGGCCCGGCCTAGGAACCCTGCTTTTTGATGCTATTAACCAAAGAGACTACCCTATTGTTCAAGGCTGCATCATCATTATTGCCTGCATTTATGTGATTGTGAATTTTTTAACAGATGTTCTCTATACTATCGCAAATCCGAAGGTTGTGAACATATGAAAAAATTTAACGTATTTTTCATTGTAGGCTTTCTTCTTATTTCTTTGTTTACCCTAACATCTTTATATAGCCTTAACATCTCATATGAGGAAGCAAACCAGATCTCTTTAAGCGATAAGTTTCTCCCTCCTTCTTTGAAATTTCCCATGGGAACAGATGAAACTGGAGCCAACCTTTTTAAAAAAGTAGCTATCGGTACACGAATTAGCCTTATTATTGCGTTTTCAGTAGTTTTCATAAGTTTAATCATTGGCCTCATCTATGGCTCCATTTCTGGATACATCGGCGGAAAGACTGACTCTTTTTTAATGAGAGCTCTTGATCTTTTTTACTCTTTTCCAGGCTTCTTGCTCGCTTTAGCACTAGTTTGCGTCCTCGGGCCCTCTATTCAAAATTTGATTTTAGCACTCTCAATCACTGGCTGGACAGGCTTTGCAAGACTTGTAAGAGGTGAGGTTTTACACATTAAAGAACAGGACTTTGTACAATCAGCCAAATCAATAGGCTGCGCCCCTATAAGAATTGTAACTCTTTATATATGGCCAAATATTGCAGGTGTTTTACTTGTTCAAAGTACTTTCTCTCTAGCTGGAACTTTAATTGTTGAATCAGGCTTAAGCTTTTTAGGTTTAGGAGCTCCTGCCCATATTCCAACATGGGGCTCTTTATTAAATACTGGAAAGTTCTATCTTGTTGAAGCTTCACACATTTCCTTTTTCCCAGGCCTTTGCATCGTCTTACTTGTCCTAGGTTTTAATCTTTTAGGAGATGGTTTAAAGCAGATCCTTGACCCGAAAAAAACTTCTGTCGTCTAATACATAGATGAATAAAAAAATTAAGTTAGCACAGTTTTTATGGACCGGATTAGCAGGAACAACCATTTCAGAAGAAGAGGAAAAGTTTTTAACAGAAACACCACCCGGTGCCGTTATTTTATTTACACGAAATTATGAGTCCCCAAAACAACTCTGGGAACTTAATAAAAGACTCCAAGAGATTGCCACTACAAATGGGCTAAAAAAACCCTTCATCATCGGCATTGATATGGAAGGCGGCAGAGTTCAAAGACTAAAAGAGCCTTTTACTGTGTGGCCTTCTATGAGAAAGCTTGGAGATACTGATTCTACAACTTTAGCTTTTGATTTTGCAAAATCTATGGGGAAAGAACTTAGAGCCGTTGGTATAAACTTTAACTTCTCTCCTTGTACAGACACTATACTCAATGACCACAATGATGTGATTGGAGACCGCTCATTTTCAAGTGACCATGAAGTAGTTGGGAGGTTTGCTTCTTCTGTAATAAGAGGGTTTAAAAAAGAAAATATTTTAACTTGTATTAAACACTTTCCAGGACACGGCTACACAGCTCTTGATAGCCACGATGAACTCCCGGTTGATGAGAGAAAACTTGAAGACATTCATGAAATCGACGCCTTTAAAAAAGCTCTTCGAAGCAAACCTGAATTTATTATGCCGGCACACATAATGTTTCCTGAAGTTGACCCTGATTTTCCAGCTACGCTTTCTGAAACCTGGACCAAAGACATTTTAAAAGAGCAGTTTAACTGCCGTTCTTTTTTAATCTCTGATGACCTAGATATGGGAGCCCTTGATAAGTACGGCTTTGAGATGATGGTGAAAAGAATCTACAACCTAGGATTTCATCAACTTCTTTTCTGCCATGGACATGAAAAAGCAAAAGACGCCTTAGAGCTTCTGGACCAGTCCTGTGAACTTGATGAAACCAGACTCAACCAAATTCTAGATTTAAAAGACAGCATCCCTCTTCTTGGACCAGATGAGTTTAATGAGGATATAATAGGACACGAAGAACATAAAAAAATTGCAGAACAATTTAAATAACTTAGGAGAGAAAATGCTTAAAAAACTAATTTTACTATCATCCTTATTTTTTATCGCCGGCCCCGCCTTCGGACAAAGCGGGAATATATTTACCGATCCTGATTTTGGCAGAGAGGAATTCGACCTTATAAGTGAAGATTTATCCGCTGCCTTTGTACACACAACAAATTCTGGAGGATCTTCTTTAGGAAGTGTCTGGGGAGTCGAGGCCGGTATCGTTGCAGGGCTGTTAGAAGCTGACAATTTACAAAAAGTTGCTGAAAGCATTTCTGGAGAGGACCAAGATGAGCTCGCCTATCTCCCATATGCAGGAATTGTCGCCGGACTTTCTCTTCCTTTCGGTATAGGGGGAGAGGTCAGTATGGTTCCAGAGGTAGATCTTGATGACGGTTCTTTTTCTAATTTTAGCGCCAGTCTCAGGTGGTCGATTACTGATATGATTCCTCTTGTTGGATCGTTCTCTCCTTTAAAGATCACGACACATTTGTCACACGGAACAACCGCAATGGATTATGCTTTTTCTCTATCCGGCAGCTCTACTGAGAATGCTGATTTCTCTATTAAAAATACTGAAATTGGTGTCACTGCAGGGTTTAACTTATTCATTCTTGAACCTTATCTCGGCTTCAGCACCGTAAAAACTAAATCTACACTTATTGCAACAACTGATTTTCCAGGGGTCACAAACCCTGACGAATTCAATGCAAGCTTTAGTGGCGCCCGTATGAAAGCCGGACTTCTTCTAAAACTACCTTTACTACGATTTGGTCTTGAAGCTTCTACTTTGCATAGCTCTACTAGATATACTTTTAAAATGTCTCTTAAGATTTAATAAACATTTTTTAAATTCTAAACAAAAAAGCCTCTGTAATAAGAGGCTTTTTGCTTTTAACCCGCAGGTTATCAAATTAATAGCTGACTAGTTGTCGCCGAAAAGAACTTCTTTTGTAACAGTAGTACCTTTATTTTGCTCTTTTGTTTTTCTTACTTTACCAGCATTTTTGTGCTTATTTCTACGAACTAATTTCGTTTTTTTAGTAGCTGAAGCCATATCTATCTCCCTTAAAGAAGTCTCTTAAAACACTGTTAGCTACCAAAGAGGCAAAGAGAAGTCAACGCTGTGCAGTGCGGCCTTAGAATCCATCTCAATCCTTACACCGTAGTGCAGTTGAAGCCTAGGGCCCATAAAACTCACTCCCAGGCCCAAATGGTCCTCACCATCCCCTGAATCCACAAAATAGCCACTTCTAAAGGCAAAAAATTTGCGGATTTGAGCCTCAAAACCTCCACCAAAAGAAAGTTCATCCTCTGTGTCTTCTAGGCTGTAGTCCACATCCACAAAAAACCTCAAAAGTTTTGAAAAGTAAAACCCACCACCTGCGCGCAGCCGCTCTTCAAGCTCATCATTTGAGTTTAAGTTCAACCATGAGAGCCCCAAGTAGACCTTGTCAGACTGCCTAAAAACAAGTCCTAAATCCCCTTGCCACTTATCTAAACTTTGTCCAAACGAGCGTCCATCCAAATAGTTTACAGTCCCGCCCAAACTAATTCTGCGTGTTAAAACTCTCGAAACCGACAGTTTATATGACTTATATTTTTTTTGATCAGTTTTATAATCTCCGAACATAAAAGCTGCAGCAAAGGGAAACGACTCTTGCTCACTAGCAACTGAGTTTCTAACTGCCCGGTTCCTTCTTGTTTGAAAAGCTGAAGACAGACTGTCTTTTGCCCAGCCATAATAACCTTTTCGGTCAAGATCTAAAGACAGCTCACCATCCCCATAGCCAGCACCAAATTCTAAATCTGCATTTAAACTTAAAGCGGCAGGGTTAAGCATCATATTTAAGCCTACAGATTCTGCATTCATACTGCCAACTCCCGCAAACCCTAAGGTTCTGGCAGTATCAATCTGTGAAAAAGCATTTGTTGAATAAAACAAAAGTATAAAAGCTAATGATTTCATACCATCAACTTATCGCCTATTAGATTCTTCTGCAAATAAGATTAAGGTTTGTGACAGACTGAAAGAACATGTGGACAAAACCTTGATGATGCATTTCCCGAAGAGGCCTCACAATCAGTGACTACCGGGAACTCTGTACGCTCAACAGGGTTACCCGCTTCAATCTCAGCTTCAACTCTCCTGTTTTCTGTCAGCTCTCGTTCAATAAAATCTTCACTAGCAAAGTACTGCACCAATGGCACAGTGTTGCCACCTGAAGCATTTTCAAATTTGCCGTAACATGAACCATTTGATTTTTTAGGAACAATACAATTATATCTACTTCCCCTATAAACATACCACTCATCAGAACCCAATAAGCTTCGAACTCTTTTCCATGCAGGATCTGTGTGTTCAGCTTGCCCTGAAATCATCTCATCTGGAACCATTGGACAAATAACTTTGTGCTTCACTTTAATCAGCTCAGTTTCATCCTCATCACCATCTACATCATCTATATCAGCAGTCATATACTCCATATAATACCCGCCACCTGTTACAACCGTTCCACCGTCTCTATAATCATCATCCCACGGGTTGTTCGCATCTGGAGAACCATCTAAATCATCATCAATTTCAATTTCACCAGGACCACTAATTGAACCGTCCCCATTGTAATCAAAAGCATCTTTTGTAGGCCTTGCCCCATCAAACCTTCTCATTGCATCAACAGAGTCTTTAACAATAATGTATCTTTCACTTGGAGGACAAATCCAACCCTCTCCAAGGCTTGATTCATTTTCTAAATTAAAACCTGTCACCTCTGTCATCACAACCTTAGGCGAACTACTCCTTCCTATATCAAGCTGCGCAAAGTCCATTTGATAACCTTTGCCAAAAACAGATGAGCTTGCTGCACTATCTACCCCTGTAGGGTCATAAGGCGATCTTGCTAAAGCACCCCCATTTTCCAAGTCATCAACTGCAAAGGTTAGTGCTAAGTATGTGTTACTCTGCAAACCTGGTCTCACAACTAAACTTTGAGCACCAACTCCTTTAAAGTAGATGTCTCCTTCAAAGCTTTTGTCTGTTCCACCTTGTATCCCTGAAAGGTAGTTCACCCCATTAGGGTTCTCATAAAGAAGAGAAGAAATTGTTGGGTTTGCCAATTGTACATTTGCAGCAGGGCTCCAAAGCATTGGCTCAACAAAGTCTTCTGTGCTCCCGCCTCCAAATTTAACCGGGCCTCTAAACTGTCCAGATTCTCTAAGAGACATCACAACACCTGCGTTAGAATTTCTTTTTGATGCAAATAAATACTCTAAAAGTTTTGTTTTGTTTTCAGCTAAAGCACCTAGTGATGACATAAAGTTGTCTCTAAATTTTAAACCCTCACCATCATTAAACGCCCCCACTTTAAAATTAAAATGTGGGCCTTGCGGAGCATCACTCTCACAACTCATATAACCGATATGATCAATTGAGGCATCAAAAGCGAACTGAAGCTTATCTGCTTGAGCAGCATCATAATCTGTTAGTGCCGCCGAGATACCACTTTCTGAGCTTCCACAGTTTTGGAACAATAACATAAGTCCCAAAAGCGAGCATGTGGACAGAAATCTCTTAAATAAAAAATTTGTCTTTTTTATATTCATTACCTCTTTAAATCGGCCTAAAATCAGTCAAACTTTAAAAATTTCGCCAATGATTGTCTCAAGATGAAACAAGAGTTTATAGTATTTTTGTGCATTATTATGAAATCGCTATTCCAGCCCCCTTATACACCCCTCTCACCTATGCATCTTTAAAGAAACTTAGTCTTGGCGAGCAAGTAACTGTCCCTTTAAGGAAAAAAAACTCTAAAGGAATAGTGGTTTCTGAGGTGGGAAAACCTGCATTTGAAGCTAAAGAAATCCCTCCTTTTGAAGAAGAAAATTTTATCTTAAACCCTGCTCATTTAGACTGGCTTAAATGGATCGCTGACTACTACCATTACCCCATAGGGCTTGTTGTAAACTCTATTTTTCCTCCTCTACCTAGAAAGGAAAAACGAAAAGAAACCGAGGTTCTAACGTCTTCTAAAATAGCAACTCTCACACCACCACAAGAAGAAGCTCTTAACAAAATCAAGCCTCTTGATAGTTTTAAACCTCACTTGCTTCACGGAGTTACCGGATCTGGAAAGACTGAAATTTATATGGAGCTCTTTGATGAGGTGATTTCAAAACAAGGCAAACAAGGTCTTTTTCTTCTTCCTGAAATTTCTTTAACTCCTCAACTTGAAAAACGCTTTATTGAGCGCTTTGGCAGTTTAATTTCTGTATACCATAGCCAACTAACTCCAAGACAAAAAACCAATTCTTGGTATGACTTCATGGAAGGAAAAACAAAAATTCTGATCGGCCCAAGGTCTGCACTTTTTTGCCCCTCAGAAAATATTGGTCTTATCGTTGTTGATGAAGAGCATGAATCAAGCTTTAAACAAGAAGAAAAGTTCTTATACCACGCACGAGATGCAGCCCTTAAGCTTGCGCATATAAAAAACATTCCAATTGTTTTAGGCTCGGCAACCCCAAGCCTAGAAAGCTTAAGCAATGTCGAAAAGGGTAAATATTCATATGTTCGTTTAAAGGAAAAAGTTTTTAATCAAGAAGTTCCCACACCTCAAATTGTCGACATGACAAAAGAGAAGAATGATCCTTTTTGGTTAAGCAATGAGCTTAAAGACAGTATTGAAAATCACTTAGCTCGAAAAAAACAAGTCGCGCTTTTTTTAAACCGTCGAGGCTGGGCTTCTTGTATACAGTGTTACTCCTGTGGTCACGGCTTTAAATGTTTAAACTGTGATGTCTCTTTAACTCTGCACAATAAAAAAGATCTTTATTGCCACTATTGTGGTTACGGTGAAGACATTCCTACACATTGCCCGGAGTGTAGTAGTGAAAAAATCAGCAAAATTGGTCTTGGAACTGAACAGGTGTTTAATGATCTTTCTTCTATATTTCCAAATGCACGCATTCTAAAATTTGATAGAGATGAGATACATACAAAAAATCAATTATCAGAAGCTGTTCAAGACATTGAAGACCACAATTTTGACATCATTATTGGGACTCAAATGATTGCAAAAGGTCTCGACTTTACAAACTTAACTTTAATGGGAATCTTAGACGCTGATCAGTCTCTTTCTTTTCCAGATTTTAGATCCTCTGAAAAAAGCTTGCAGCAAATTTTACAAGTTGTAGGACGTGTTGGAAGAAGAAAAGAGCAGCAAGCTGAAGTGATCATTCAAACCCGCTCTCCTGAGCATAAAATATTTGAAAATTTAAACGAAAAAACTTTTGAAACTTTTGGGGCCGAACAGCTTAAAAAAAGAAAGGTTTTCAACTACCCGCCTTTTGCCAAAATGGTTGCCTTTTTAGTCAAAGCAAAATCTGAAAAAACCGGTGAGCAGGTCGCCGCTCGAGTAGCTACACTAAGCAACCAACTAAAAACCGCCTGGCCGCAATTTGAAGGCTTAAACGTTTTAGGCCCTTGCCCAGCCCCTATTCAAAAAATTCGCAACGAATATAGATTTCAAGTGATTCTTAAGTTTCCCGAGGGCTTAAAGCATCAGCAATTTGTTGATAAAATTGTTGATGCCCTTGGTAAGCTGCCGCCACAGTCCAAAATCAGCATAAACGTTGACCCTGTGGACCTGATGTAATGTTATTAAGGTTATGAAAATTCCTAAAAAAGTTGAATATTTAGTAGTTGGCGGAGGGCTTGTAGGCCTGAGCATCTTTGAAAAACTTCAAGCTGAAGGCAAAGACTCCATTCTAATTGAAAAGTCTGGCGAGCTAGGCGGCTCTTTAATGCGTCCTGATTCTGAAGGGGCGTTCTCTCTTGAATCTTTAATTTGGACTCAAGAAAAAAATCTCAATCTTTTTAAATATGATACTAAATTTTCAGAAACTCTTTGTATTGGAAAAAAAGGGCTTATGCCATTTATGGGTTTTGGAGAAGAAAAAGTTCCTGCACTAGAAGCAATTGATATTTTTGCTTCTAACGAAACTCAAATTGTTACAAGCTTTCAAAACCCCTCTCTTTCTGAAAACTTAATTAAACGTTCTTTTTTACACACCCAAGTGACATCTCTTTCAAAAACCTCTGAAGATGGCGATTATAACCTCTTTGAGCTTAATGGGAAAAATTTCATCGAAGCTGAAAAGATTATCTGGACAGCTCCCGTTCAAGAGCTTGATGAAGTTCTTCCAAAAGAAGAGTTTGGCGCTTTAAGGCAAAAAATTAAAAAATCAAAACACTTTGATGTGATTACTGCAAAGTTTGAAGTTTCAAAAGAAGAGCTTGGGGAGTTTCAAAATAATAAATTTATCTTTATGGGGGAAGAACAAACTCCTTGGTTAGGCTGCTCCATCACAGACAATCAGATGACGTTTATAAGTTTTTATGACAGCGCCCTAACAAGTGACCATGACTTTATAAGAAAACATTTAAAAACTTTAAAAAGAAGATTACACAAAGCTTTTTCAGAGGCTTTTGATGAAGAGATCACTAAGGGCTCCAGTAAAGAGAAAATAACTCTACACAGATCTGCTATTAGCTCTTTTAACCCTTCTAAAAAAGATTGGTGTTTAAAAGATTTATCAAATCTCTACCTGCTTTCTAGCCATAAAAGCTTTTGGCCACACCCCCTTGAAGAGAAGCTTAAGTTTTTACAGCCAGACGCCTCTTTATAACCCCAGTCTTTTGACAGGTGATTCACCTGTCGACATATAGGCGACTCAATTCGAATATAAGCACTCTAGAGACCTGGTTTTATCCCCCGCCGCGGCATAGTATTTGCTTTGTCCTATATATGGATATGGCAAGTAACCTTAAGACACTTTTTAAGAAGAATTTGGCTTCTTTACTCTTCTTTTTTGCAAGCCTTTCTTTATTAAGCAACACAGCTCTTGCCAACCCTCAATGTTCAAGCTTCCTCAAGCCTGCACATGAGGTCATTACAACAAATTTCTCTGAGGCCACATCCCGCCCTACCGTTGAAGTCGGTCATGAGATCCACGGCCCCCATGGGGGAAAGCTTTTTATAGTCAAAAAAAACGGAGAAACATGGGTTTCACAATTCACTACTTTCAAGTTTGACCTGCAGGGTGATCCCCGCTGGTTTATTGGCTCTGTAGGTGAAAGCCTTGCAGCTTTTTTTGGATTCAGAATTATAGACTCTCAAACAATGACCATTCCTGATGCTAGAGAGTTTCAACTAGCCATAGACAAAGTAAACAAAGTTCTTATTGCTGAGGGAAAAGAACCTGTCTTAATTCGTTTTAAAACAGACGATCTAACAGAGGCCCCAATGCAGGGTTACATTGATGCCTTTAGGGCTCTAGAACTTCCTTTAGCCAGTGGAGGAAACCATCTTGTCCACGATATGAGTTTTCACACAGGCACCCTCTTTATGCCTAATAGAATTATTAGGGCCGCACACACAAGAACCTCTTTCATAATGGAATTTACATCCTTCTTAAGACGACGTGAACATGAGCACACTGACTTGATTAAGTCCGTGAACAAATACGTAAAAAATCTTCTTGTTCGAAGCATTGATAACGGAACAGGCTTTGGCAACCTGACAATGATTGCTTTTAAAGCGGAAGATCCTTTTGTAGAAACCCAAATCAATGAACTGGTTGGCAGAATGCATGACTCTGAAGCCACAGGCGCTCCTGTGGAACTCGGCCTCACAGCCCCTCTTCATCTGGCTGTAGGAACGATAGGACCTCTTACTCATTATAGAAATGGCCGCTTCACCTACACTTCACCAAGTCCTACACAAAATGGCTTACGCCTCAAAGACTACACCCTTGATATGTTTACCCAGTTCTTGGAGACCGCCATCAGTATAAACCATAAACGAGACAACTCTGCGCGCTCAAGTACACTAAAAGCCGAAGTTGCCGATTTTTTAAGAACTGAAATGGAAGCTTTTGCAAAAACACCTGAGGGAAAAGACTCTAATTTTAACCTTTTAACAGTTTTTGACGAGAATATTGCCCTTAAAGGCTCTCAAAGAGGTTTTGAAATAACTTCTGAGGTCGCAGACAACCTCACCAATGAATTCATGAATAGAGCTTTAGAGATCGAAAACGCCGCCAAAACCCATATTCAGAGTACAGGCTTTTCAGCTCCGCTCCTTCTCACAAACCCAATATCTCCAGGCCCAGAATAACCCCCAAACCACCTTATTTTCTTTTGCCTCCCATAACTTAGTGTGATAGCAAATGCATCAAGCCCAAGCATGTCGTTTGGGCTATACGCACCATCTGCTTAACTAGTGAGCAATCACGCGGATGGGAGGACAAACTAGGAGAATAAATATGGTACAAGTTACTGTAAAAGAGCTATTAGACGCCGGTGTACATTTCGGACACCAAACACAACGTGGAAACCCAAAAATGAAGCCATACATCTTCGGTGCAAGAGGTGGAATTCATATAGTTGATCTTCAACAATCTATGGAGCTTGCTAAAGAAGCTTTAGGGTTCATTGAAGAGACTGCTGCAAAAGGTGGACGTTTAATTTTTGTTGGAACTAAAAAACAAGCTGTTGAAGCAATTAAAGAAGCTGCTCCAGCATGTGGTCAGTTCTTTGTTACAAAAAGATGGTTAGGCGGAATGCTTACTAATTTCACAACAATTAAAAACTCAATTGAAAGAATGAGAAAGATTGAAAAAATGAGAGAAAATGGAGAAGATCAACATTTCTCTAAAAAAGAACGTTCAAAAATTGACAAGCAATATGTTCGTCTTACTGACTACCTTGAAGGTATCCGTGACATGAAAGAAGCTCCAGCAATAATGTTTGTTGTTGATACTGTTAAAGAACACATTGCGGTCAAAGAAGCTCAACGTTTAGGAATCAAAGTAATTGGTATTGCTGACACAAACTGTGACCCCGAAGTAATTGATTACCCAATTCCAGGTAACGATGATGCAATTAGGTCTATTAAACTTTTCTGTGACCTTGTAAGCAAAGCTTACCTTGAAGGTTCTAAGAAGTGGGAAGTGAGTTTAAAAGAACAGCTTACTAAAAAAGTTGAAGAAGCTCCTGAGGCTGCTGAAGCTGCACAAAACGATAAAGCAAACTCTACAGGACCTGCTGTTATCAAAATGACGAAAAGAAAACTTGTTGCTGCAGGAACTGCAGAGACAGTTGAAATCGAACAGGAAGTAGAAGCTAAATTAGAAGAAAAATCTACAAAAACAGAAGAAACTGGCGAGTAAGGAGATCAATCAAATGAGTTTTAATATAAGTGACGTTAAAGAAATTAGAGAAATGACTGGCGCAGGCATGATGGATTGCAAAAAAGCTCTTGTAGAAGCTGATGGCGCAAAAGATAAAGCGATCGACTGGTTAAGACAAAAAGGCCTTAGTAAAGCCGCTAAAAAAGCAGGTCGTGTTGCAGCTGAAGGGTCTGTAAGTTCATTCGTCAGCGCTGATGGAAAAACTGGCGTTCTTTTAGAAGTAAACTGCGAGACTGACTTTGTTGCAAAAAATGATGATTTTAAAAACTTTGCTTCTGCTATCGCTGAGCATGTTGCTACAAACGGCGAAACAACCGCTACATGGACTTCTGGAGACACTGTTTTAGATCAGAAATTCTCTGGAGATACTTCAATCACTGTTAAAGATTTTTTAACAACAGCTGTTGCAAAAATCGGTGAGAATATTGTTATCAGACGTTTTGCACGTTTTGATCTATCAAACGCTGGAGCTGTGAGTGCTTACATTCACGGAGAAGGTAGAATTGGTGTTTTACTTGAAACAACTTGCGATAAAGCTGACGTTGCATCCTCTGATGAGTACAAAACTATGCTTACAGACATCTCTATGCATATTGCTGCAATGGCGCCTGAGTTTGTTTCTATGGACAACATTACTGAAGAAGCTAAAGAAAAAGAAATCGCTGTTTTAAAAGCTAAAGCTATTGAAGAAGGGAAAAAGCCTGAATTCTTAGATAAAATTCTCGTTGGCCAAATTAAAAAATGGGCTGCTGGAATTTGCTTACATGAGCAAGCTTTTGTAAAAAACCCTGACTTAACTGTTAAGGAATTTGCTGAACAAACTGCATCTAAGCTTGGCGGTAAAGTGACTATCACTAAGTTCACACGTTTTGAATTAGGTGAAGGAATTGAGAAGAAAGCTGACAACTTCGCTGAAGAAGTTGCTCAAATGACAAACTAAGAAAATAAAGAGGAATCATGGGCGCTGAGCAAAAAACTAAATTTAAACGAGTACTGTTAAAGTTAAGTGGCGAAGCGCTTGCTGGTGATGACGGGTATGGAATCAACACTGAGACCATAGCTAATATTGCCGCCGATGTTAAAGAGGCACACGATCTCGGTGTTGAAATTGGGATCGTTATTGGAGGAGGAAACATCTTTAGAGGTGTTGCCGCTTCAGCTAAAGGAATGGATAGATCATCTTCTGATTACATGGGCATGCTTGCTACATGTATTAATGCATTAGCACTTCAAGACTCTTTAGAAAAAATCGGCGTTAAAACCCGTGTTCAAACAGCTATTAAGATGGAACAAATTGCTGAGCCCTACATTAGGCGCAAAGCAGTTCGACACCTTGAAAAAGGCCGTGTTGTAATCTTTGGTGCTGGAACAGGAAATCCTTATTTTACAACAGACACAGCAGCCAGCCTTCGTGGGATGGAAATTGATGCTGAAGTAATTATGAAAGCAACGAAAGTTGACGGTGTTTACGATAAAGACCCAGAGCTTCACAAAGATGCTAAGATGTATGAAGACATCACTTATTTAGATGTTTTACAAAAAGAACTTCGAGTGATGGACTCTACAGCAGTCAGTCTTTCTATGGATAACAAACTACCTATCGTTACTTTTAACCTTGGCGTTAGAGGAAACATAAAACGAGTTCTTATGGGTGATAAGATCGGAACTCGCATTCATAAATAATTAAAAATTTAAACTGACGGAGGGATTCAGTCATGCTTGAAGAACTTAAACAATCAACAACAGCATCTATGGAAAAAGCTGTTGATTCTCTGATAGAAGATTTAAAAAAGGTAAGAACAGGACGAGCAAATGTTAGCATGCTTGATTCTGTTAAAGTAAATTACTACGGCTCTTTAAACCCTTTAAACCAAGTGGCTTCTGTAAGTTGCCCTGATGCTAAATCTTTTGTGATTTCGCCTTGGGAAGTTTCTATAATTAAAGATATTGAAGCGGCGTTAATTAAATCAAACCTTGGTATGGCACCACAAAGTGATGGAAAAGTTATCCGCCTAAAGGTTCCTGAGTTAACTGAAGAACGTAGAAAGGATATGGTTAAATCTATTAAAAAGACCGTTGAAGACGCTAGAGTTTCTGTGAGAATGGCCAGACGTGATGCAAATGAGTTCATTAAAGCCGCTCAAAAAGACAAAGAAATTGGTGAAGATGATGAAAAAACATATCTTGCTGATATTCAGACTCTAACAGATGGCTTTATTAAAAAAGTTGATCAAATTTCTGAAGACAAAGAGAAAGAGCTTCTTACAATCTAAGGATTGATAAAACTACCTTATGTCTAAAGACCCTAAACATATTGCTTTTATAATGGATGGAAATGGCCGCTGGGCCAATTCCAGAAATAAAAATAGATTTTGGGGCCACCTTAAAGGGTCAGAGGTTGCTCAAAAAATCGTAGAGCATTGCGCTCAAAAAACTTCCATTGAGTTTTTAACTCTATACGCTTTTAGCACAGAAAACTGGTCTCGCCCTGAAGAAGAAGTCCACTTTCTCTTCAAGCTTCTTGATCGTCATATTAGAAAAAAACAAGGTTACCTGATTTCAAATAATGTTCGCCTTAAAGTAATTGGTGATCTAAAAGCACTCCCAGCAGACTTACAAGAAAGTATTAATAGTATCGCTCAAGAAACATCTACAAACACAGGGTTAAATTTAGTCCTGGCTCTTAATTATGGCGGCCGACAAGAACTCGTCTCTGCAATTAATACGCACCTTGCAACAAACAAGGGACCGCTCACTGAAGAAACCATCTCTAAAGCACTCTCTTCTGATGGCATACCTGATCCTGATTTTATTATCCGCACCAGTGGAGAGCAACGCCTTTCAAACTTTATGCTTTGGCAGGCTGCATACTCTGAACTGTACTTTACAAATACTCTTTGGCCAGACTTCACATCTAAAGACCTAGATCTAGCGCTTCAAGAGTATCAAAAAAGAAACCGCCGCTTTGGCACCGCCTTTGAAAAAAAAACTTTAGGAGCGTCCATATAAATGAACTCTTCGCTAATTAAAAGAATTCTTTCTGCAATCGTTGGCCTTTTCATTATATTTCTTGCACACCTTTTTTTTAAAGCTGAGGGAATGTATGTTCTTTGCACTATGGTTTTAATGCTTATGGCCTATGAATGCGGAAGCCTTTCTTTTAAATCCAAGAAGGCTTTTTCTTTCTTACTCCCCATTCACCTCATTCACTTTGTAAGCTTTTATTACCACCCAGACCTTAACAACATCTTTTTCTTTTCTTTAATCGAGATCATCATTTGGATGTGGGTACACAGAAAATCAGCAGATTCCGAAGAGCCTTTTTATTCTAATCACGGAAGACTATATGAATTTTTATTCTACTCCTTAGCCGCACCAACATTTTTACTAGCGCATTTGGTTAACACTCCTCATTTTGAATCCCTTTACTTCTTGTTCTTCATTATCGCATCTTTTGATACCTTATCTTACTTTTGGGGGAAACTTCTTGGTGGAAAATTCTTTTCTGCAAAACTCTATCCTGTCTCCTCTCCCTCTAAGACTATTGAGGGTGCCCTGTTTGCAGGACTAAGCTGCATCCCCATAACTTTAGTCTTAGATCAAAATTTCAACTCTTTTTCTTTTCTACAAAATTTTGATTCTCCACTTTTAAAAATTGCTCTGACCGCACTCCTACTGCTAGCAGCTCTTACCGGAGACCTTACTGAGTCCGTCATCAAACGCTCCGCTAAAATAAAAGACTCTGGCAGCTTCCTTCCTGGGCACGGGGGCTTCTTTGACCGTCTAGATGGAATGCTTTTCGCTAGTATTATTAGCTATCTCCTTCTACAATCGTAAGTATGGATTTTATAATTTCTAAACTCAGCTCTGTAGGGCCTTTCTTTTTACTTTTAGGCGTTCTTATCTTTATCCACGAATGGGGGCACTTTATTGTTGCACGCATGTGTGGTGTTCGCGTTGAAACATTCAGCATTGGATTTGGTCCAAAGATTTTTCAAAAAAAATGGGGCGAAACTGTTTATTGCCTTAGCGTAATTCCTTTAGGTGGTTACGTTAAAATGTATGGAGACGGAACAGAAGATCTCATTCCTAAAGGGTATCAAAACGAAAGCTTCAATCATCAAAATGTATTTGAAAAAATCGCAATTGTTGCCGCCGGCCCTGTGATGAACTTGATTTTTGCTTTTATCTTATTTGGCGCACTTGGAAAAATGGGCCCGCCTGAAGTTGGAACCACAATTGGAGACATTGCCGTTGGAACACCTGCATACCGTGCAGGCTTACGCTTTGGAGACTCTATAAAATCTGTTAACGGCTCTGAGGTGGTTTATTTTGAGGAATTTACTAAAGAGCTTAGCCGCTTACAAAATGGCTCTAATGCGCGTCTTCAAGTTTTAAAAGCAAATGGAAAATTAGAATCCCTACTAGCCCCTGTAATCGTAGAGGATAATAAGAACCCAATTTCAACTTTAAAGAGAAACGGCTATATCGAAGGCTTGAGTCTTTTACGTGAGTCTTCAAGAGTCGGGATTGATTATAGGTCAAACTTATTAAAAAGCGGACTCTCTTCAATTGAAAAAATCGTTGCCGTTAACTCCGTTCCCATTGAAAGCTTTCATGAACTTGAAAAAGCAATCTTAAACACTCCTGCGAACCAAGATCTTAAGCTCTCGACAGAAAAAAGTGATGGGGAAATCTTAGACCATAGAGTTCCCTCAAGTGGTTTAGCATGGAATTTTTCTAGTGCAGGACTTATAAAACCTGAGCTTATGATTGGACAAGTCCGCAAAAGATCGCCCGCTGAAGCTGCAGGCCTAAAAGCAGGAGATCAAATTATTACTATTAACAATAAAAGACTCACTAAATGGGAAGATTTAGTTAATACAATAAAAACTACTGCAAAAGGACAAACCTCTACTCTAGTTGTTGCAGACAAAGACGGACTAAGAACTGTACCTGTCACCCCTGCACAAACAGAACTTCTTACTACAACAGGACAAGTGGAATACCGCCCAACCATCGGCATCATTCCTGGCCTAGAGTACATTCCTCCAAAAACTGTTATTCGCACCTTTGCATCCACAAAAGACCTCTTTAAGTATGCACAACAACAGTCTATACACTGGGTAAAAGTGACTCTTGCAGGCTTTAAAAAACTTTTAACTGGAGAGGTTTCTCATAAAACATTAAGCGGTGTTATCTCAATTGGTAAGGTTGCAAAAGACTCTTTAGATATTGGATGGACTTACTTTATAAAAATGATGGCCATTATCTCAATTAACCTTTTCTTGCTCAACCTTTTACCTGTGCCTGTATTAGACGGTGGGCACTTGGTGTTTTATTTTATTGAAGTAGTTACAGGAAGCCCTGTAAGCATGCGCGCTAAACTTATCGGCCAACAGATCGGGGTTGTTTTGATCCTATCTCTTGTTATATATACTGTATTTAATGACTTCTCTCGAATTATTTTTTCAGGATGGTAATCCAAACAGCTGGGCTCTACTTGTCGACACTTCAAGTGTTGATGGAGCCCTTATAGCAATTTCTCCCTCCGGCGAAATCCTCAAGAAGTTGAGTTGGGATAAAAGTGTACGACACAGCAACTCACTTCTCTCAAATTTTTTAGATCTTTCTTCAGACCTAGGGAAAAACAACATCAAGCATATTTTCTTTATTCAAGGACCGGGCAGCTTTACAGGTCTACGTGTTGGAGCAGCCTTTGTTAAAACTCTTTCTTTTTCATTAGGAAAAATTCCTATAACTTCTTCCAGCAGCTTTTCATCTGCCGCGGTTACTACCCTGGCGAGCAATACTGCCTTAAAGGAATTCAACATTCTCATTCCATCAATTGGAAACAAAAGCTTCTCAGCCAAATTCAAACTTGAAGGAAGTATCTGGCAAGAGACCATAAGCTTAAATGGGGCTGATGAGAGCGCTCTTGAATTAAAAAACAAGTTTTCTATTTTTGATTATGTTGATTCTTCTGTACAGAAAATAAATCGAAACATAGGTGATTTAGTTTCGCCTTTTTTTAGCAAGACCAACATCCACGCACACCTTAAAACACATACATATCTGGACCTATATCCTCTCTATCTGCGACAGTCTGAAGCCGAAGAGAAGAACAGATATGATAAAGTTAAACTATAATAGATTTAAAAAAAGTAGCGACTCAAACCAAACTGTTGTTTATGCCCTTGGCGGTGGAAAAGGCGGTATCGGAAAGTCTTTTATCACTAGCAACCTTGCACTATACCTTGCACGGTCCGGCTTAAAAACTCTAATTATTGATTTAGACTTTGGCGGAGCAAATGCTCACACCTATTTAAGAGTTCCAGGGCATGGCCCCTCGGCAAAAGATTATTTGTTTGGTGAAGTTTCACACCTTGGCGAGGTTGTTGTACCTACACAATTTAAAAATTTAAGTATTATTAGAGGCGCATCTGATTGGGATGAAGTGCTAACTTTAGACACAAGAAATCTGAACCAAATGTTTTCAGCAGCAAGACAGCTTGGCTTTGATCGTATTGTATACGACCTTGGTGCAGGTACAGGAATTGAAACCGTAGAAGCTTTTTTAAACGCAGACGTTCAACTAGCCGTAAGTACGCCTGAACCTATTAGTATTGAGAACACCTATAATTTCTTAAAACGTGTTTTTTATAGAAGTCTTCAATCTGCAGCAGAGCAACATGAGTTTAAAGATTCAATCAACTCTATACTCAGCAACAAGGCAGACTTAGGTATTAATACCCCAGCTGACCTACTAAGATACATTACGACTAAGTTTCCAAATACAGGTAATCAGATTGTCCAAAAAATCTTAGCACATAAACCTCAAATTATAATAAATCAGTGCCGCTCCCCTAGGGATCAAAAAATTGGGAAATCTCTTTCTCATGTATCCAGACAGTATTTTGGACAAGAAGTAGATTTTCTTGGCTATTTAGATTTCGATAACCGCGTATGGCAATCCATTAGAGCCATGAAACCTCTGTTTCTTGAATCCCCAGATTCAGAAACATTAAGAGAGTTTAGAACTTTGTTCTCAAAAATTGAAAACAAAGTTAATGTGGGTTATATTGATATCGCAGCATGATTACTAACGGACAAAACTTTTATGAAATTCTTGAAATCAATGAAGACGCGACTCTTCAAGAGATTGAGCGCGCCTATATGGAGGCCAAGGAAACATACAGCCCAACAAGCGCTGCACTTTACAGTATGTTTAGTAAAGAAGAGGCCAATGAACTGCATAGACTTATCGAGCAGGCGTACACAACTCTGACAAACCACGACTTAAGACGTGATTATGATGCTAAAAATCTTAACTCAAACAAAACTACCCCTGAAAATACAAACTCTCCTCTTTTCATAAATCAACCAGAGCCTCCAGAGCAAATATCTGTGCAAAATGGTCTTTTGATCAAAAGTTTTGATGCAGACTCTTCAATGGATGAACAGATCGAAAAACTTACTGACCCCTCAGGGGCTTTCTTACAAAAAGTTCGCAAGTATAAAAACATTTCTTTAGACGATGTTTCTAAATTTTCAAAAGTTTCCAAGACTAATATTCTTGCAATAGAAGAAGAGGATTTTGAAAATCTTCCTGCAAGAGTTTTTGTCCGTGGCTTTGTAGTTCAAATCTGCAAACTTCTTGGAATCGACCCTATCAACTTTTCAAAAGAATATCTAAAATCATTAGATGAATTCAGAAAGTAAAAATACTTATCTTGTTGATGAAGACGGGGTCAATCAAAGGCTTGATCTTTATATTGGCCTGCTACACCCTGACCTAAGCAGATCAAAGATTAAAAAATTAATTAAAAATAACTTAATCACCGTAAATGATTCTAGTTCAAAAGTTTCTCACTCTCTTTCTTTAGGAGACAGAATCGAAATACTTTCAACCATTGATGAAGATAAAGAAGTGGTGGCTTTTCAGCAAGATATTCCTGTTGAAATAATTTTTGAAGATGATGATCTTATTGTCATTAACAAACAAGTTGGCCTAGTCACCCACCCAGGAGCTGGAAACCTTGATGGTACTCTTGTTAATGCTCTTTATAATAAGCTGTTACACAATGACCCTATAAGACCAGGAGTTGTTCACAGACTAGATAAAGACACCAGTGGGCTCTTAGTTCTAGCTAAGTCTCAAAAAGCCTTTGATTCTTTAAGCGAACAATTTAAAAACAAAGAGGCTCGTCGTATCTACTGGGCCGTCTCTTTTGGAAAAATGAATGAGCAAAGTGGGACGTTAAAAACAAAGCTTGCAAGACACCCAAGAAACAGAAAGAAGTTCAGCTCTCAAGAAAATGGGAAACTTGCAATCACTCACTATAAAGTTTTAAAAGAAGGAGCTCTTAGTTTAATCGAACTCTCTCTTGAAACTGGACGCACCCATCAAATAAGGGTTCATCTATCAGAAATCGGCCACCCTATTTTAAATGACCCTATATACAGCTCTGCTAAAAAAATAAATGACCTTCATGATCCCGTATTAAAATCTAAAGCAAAAAAACTTAAACGCTTAGCCTTAGTAGCAAAAGAACTTAGTTTAAAACACCCTGTAACCGACGAACTTTTACATTTTGCTCTTCCTTATCCTTTAGAGTTAGAAGATCTATGCTCTTAAAGCCCCTAAAAAATCTCGTTTATGAGGATGAAGACTGTTATATTTTTTTTGGGAACAAGCAGTTTTCAAGTGAAGAGAGCACCCTAGGTCAAAACGCCCTTTTTTTTGGACATCAAACACACGACGCTTTTATAAAATGCGCTTTAGAACTTAAAGGCTTTAGCAGCAGTTCTTTTGTCTCCTCCTCAGATGGATTAAAAACCTCAATACCAAATCAAAAGCTAGCTATTGTTACCGCAGACTGCATTCCCTGCTTTATCTACAATGACAATAACCTTTACAGCCTTCATTTAGGCTGGAGAGGAATTCACAAAGGCCTTTTTGATAAGGCTCTTTCTGAGTGCTCTGGGAAAATCTCTGTTGTAATAGGGCCCCATATACAAGAAGACTCTTTTGAAGTTGGCGCCGACGTAATAAACGCCTTTAAAGAAGTCTTACCTGCAGAGGAGGACTCCTGGTACACCCCAAAAAATGATTCTAAATACCATGTTTCCCTTAAAGACATCTTACTCCTAAAATCCAAAAAGTTGGATATTGATTTCTACGCTTCAAATATCGACACCTTTACAAATTCTGAGTTTAACTCCTACAGAAGGGACCATAAAACCCCTGATAGAAATATCAGTTTTGCTTTTCTAAAAAATAAGGTTAAATAAAGGCATGAACAGATTTAGTTTGTCCCAGGTGGTACTTGCCACACTTTCATTTGCACTGCTCTTAGCAAGCTTTATTCTTGTTTTAAATCCAAGTGCACGCCTTTACTTAACTAATCTTGTTCAAAGTACAGACAGAGAGGTAATCGCAACCCTAGAGACGAGCCTCTCTATGCCCAACAAAAAATTTAAAGTTTTAAAAATCCGCTCTAAATCAGATCTTTGGATTGAGGTCTATGACCTCTCACTCTCTGAAGACCGAGTGGCCCAGTTTCAACTACTCGGAAAAGTTGACGGCCAGATGTTTGTGAATAAAAAATCATCCAGCCTTTTTGCTTCAGATTTAGATGGAGACCAAATTCTTGAAATCATAGCCCCTTCATTTGACTCAAAACTTCACCCAAAGGTGCATGCCTTCAGGTACAACCCCATAACAGACAGTTTCTCTGAAATTTCAGACCAGGACCTCCTTCAAAAGCTTAGTATTTAGCACCTCTATTGGCCCTAGCTTTGTTCTAAGCAGACTTTAGGCCTGAAACTTGACTTGCTGAGCTTGTTGTCGTTATGTGTCATTTATGATTCATTTTATAGCTACTGCACTACTTAGTTTATGCCTACTTTCAGCCTGCAACAATGACAGGACACAACGCCTTTCTAAAAGAGGCTTTTATGAGGCTGAAAATGATATTGCAGCATATATACTCAACGAAGCTGAATTTAAACTTTATAAATCTACAGAGCTTTTAGATGAAGATCGCTTTTCTGTTGTTGAGTTCAAGAGCACAGTCACAATTGAAGACATCAATGAAGGTAAAGTCATTCTTTCCATCATTGGAAGTAATGTTTCAGACTCTACTTTTTCAGTTGCTGTGAGTAGCTCTGCAGGGCTAACCCCCCAATCAAAAACTGAAAGCCCTGTTTCTTTCGAGGTTCCTATAACTAATAAAAGTGGCGACCTTGCCTCTGTTAAAGTTTCTATTGAATTTGGCGACAATGGCACCGCAACACAAACTAGCTTCTTAACAGTTACAGCTGAAGCCGTTGCTGCAGTTGAAAGTGACTCTGAAGAAGAAGACGCAGAAGAGACCGAAACTCCACCTGAGGTTTTCACATCTTTTTACTCTGATGACGCTGATGAGTTTGCTGTTTATGAATTTAAAGAGGTTAAAGAAGGCACTATCCCTGCCTTTTTTCTACACCATCAAAACCTTGAAAGAACAGAGAATATTTTAAGAATCTCTACACGTCTGAATATTAGAAAAATCCAATAAACTACTGGGTTTTCTTTAAGTCTCTCCAAGACTTCCCTTGTCGAGCCTTCCTCGACATTTGAAACCTTCTAACTGCAGCAGAGTGCTCTTTATACGTTTTAGAGAAGTAATGTGTCCCATCATTTTTACTTACAAAATATAAATAATCACTTTTTGCAGGCTCACAAACTGCCTTTAAAGCTTCATAACCTGGATTGGATATTGGCCCCACCGGTAAGGCTCTTGTTGTATATGTGTTGTAGTCACTCTTTTCAAGAAGGTGCCTCTTTCTAATGTTAAAGAGCCTCTCTCCTGTTTTCACCCACTGCCCGTAGATAGTCGTTGGGTCACTTTGAAGCCTCATTCTTTTTCTAAGTCTGTTCCAAAAAACAGATGCTATAAGTGGGCGTTCATGTGAAGCCCCCGTTTCCTTCTCCACCACACTTGCAAGTATAACAAGCTCATGCTCACTAAACCCCTTAGGAAGAGAAACCTCTTTCATCAGTAGGCTAAAGTTGTTTTTATAAACTTCAACCAAAGACTTTATAACCAACATAGCTTTTGTTCTTTTAGAAAACTCATAAGTTGCCGGATACAAGTATCCTTCAAAACTTTTTACAGCATATCCCAGCTCTTCAGTCGCAATTTTTTCAGATCGAGCAATTTTTAAAAATTCATCCCTAGATGAAACAATCTCCTTATCCTTAAGAAGTGTGGCAATCTCAAAAAGGTTGTAGCCCTCGGGAATAATAACCTTATATTTAACAACTCTTCCTACTGCGAAGTCTTGAATTATTTCTTCTAAGCTTGCGCCTTGTTTAAATGCGTAATCTCCAAGTTTTAAGGAGTTTTCAAGTTTATTAAGTTTTAAATATACTCTTGCCGCCTTAAATGAAATCTTTGGCTCTTTTGCTCGAACCTTTCGAATCACAGCGTAAAAACCTTCTCCCTCTGCAACTGTAAAGGTCATATCTTGTGAGATTCGATAGCTCATTTTACTTTGATAAATAAATGTAGCCCCTGCCACCACCAAGGCGACAACAACAATTAAAGCCCCTAAAATCTTTTTCACAGCTCTAGCCCAGGAGGAAGCTTGATGTCCTCATAAGTTGTGTAATCCTCAAGAGAAGCCACAGGAGTTGTGCAATAGTAAACCGCATGGTGTGCAGAAGGGTGTCCATTTCCAGACTTCTTAGTCCCCCCAAATGGCAACCTTGAGCTTGCTCCATTAGTAGTTCTGTTCCAGTTTAACAAACCAACATTTAATGTTTTATAAGCCTTTTCATAAAGCTCTTTACTTTGCGTGAAGATTGAAGAGACAAGTCCAAAGTGTGATGAGTTTATTGCGTCTAACGTTTTATCTAAATCGCTAACTTTAATAACTGCAACGTTAGGTCCAAATATTTCTTGAGTTAAATATGTTGAATCTGCGCTGTACTCTTTTACCGCGTATATACTTGGACTAACATAGTTTCCAGGCTTCTCTGTCTCTAGTTTTTTACCACGCATGATGCATTCAGCACCTTCTCTTACTGCAATCTGTTGGAAAGTTATGTATTTTTCAACTGACTCTTCACTAATTAGAGGGCCCATAAAAGCATCTTCTTCTGACCAATGCCCTATTTTAATCTTCTTGGCCGCCTCATAAAATTTATCCAAGAACTGGTCGTAGATATTCTCGTGTACAAACATAATACTTGTACAAGAACACCTTTGCCCCGCAGATAAAAACCCACCCATCAGAGATTCAAAAACTGCCTTCTCAAGGTTTGCATCTTCCCAAATAACTGATGTGTTCTTACCACCCATTTCAAGGGCTAAAGTTTTCCAGTAGTGGGTTATAGTATCTTGTTTAATCTTAAGTCCGACGTCGTATGAGCCTGTAAACAAAACTCCATCTACATCGCGGTGAGACACTAGTCTTTTTCCTGTTTCTACCTGCCCCTGCACTAAATTAAAAACACCTTCTGGAAACCCCGCTTCTTCATAGCACTCTGCCATTAGCTGCCCTGTAAAAGGTGTTTTATCCGACGGCTTAAAAACAATTGTGTTTCCAGTAAGAAGAGCTGGAACCATATGACCATTAGGTAAATGAGCTGGAAAGTTAAAAGGTCCGATTACAGACATAACCCCTTTTGGTCGGTAACGGATCACCCCGTCTACACCAGGAAGAGCATTCTCAATTTTTTCATCATCAACAAGCTTCATCGAGTGTTCAATAGTGATGTTGATTTTCCCACAAATTGCCCCGGCTTCAGTTCTAGACTCCCACAAAGGTTTCCCTGTTTCTCTACTAATTATTTTTGCAAAATCTTCTTTTCTTGAAAGAAAAATTTCTGATAATTTCTTAAGGTACTGAACTCTTTCTGTTAGCTCTAATCTAGACCAAGTTTTAAAAGCCTTTGATGCAGCATCCACAGCTTTATCCACATTAGCAAACTTCACATCAACAGAACCAATAATATCATTGTGATCAGAAGGGCTTTTCACCTCAAAATGTTCATTTTTATCTTCACATTTATCAAATTTCCCATTGATATAATCACCTAAATACATATCTATCCCCTTAGTAATCTACTGGTATTATAAACGCTTCCTGCCCAGAGACAAACCCTAACAT
>JBOEFV010000005.1:0-53709 GCA_050633065.1 Bdellovibrionales bacterium | reverse complement strand
CATATGGGTATTGCTGTTGGAGGGCCAAAAGGTTTAGTTGTTCCTGTAATCAAGGACGCAGACCTTATGGGAATTCATGAAATTGAAGGAACAATCAGAAATTTTGCTGTTAAAGCAAAAAACAACAAGCTTTCTATTGATGACCTAACTGGTGGAACTTTCACTATCAGTAACGGCGGCGTGTATGGATCTCTTATGTCGACTCCAATTCTAAACCCACCACAAAGTGGTATTTTAGGAATGCATAAAATTCAGGAACGTCCAATGGTTGTTAATGGTAAAATTGAAATTCGCCCAATGATGTACCTTGCGCTTTCTTATGATCACAGAATGATTGATGGTAAAGAGTCTGTAAGTTTTTTAGTTAAAGTTAAAGAACGCCTAGAAGATCCAAGAAGATTGATCTTAGGAATATAAGGAGTTTTAAATGCAGGAATTTGATTTAGTAATTATTGGAGCTGGACCTGGTGGATATACTGGCGCTATTAGAGCCTCTCAACTTGGTCTTAAAACAGCTATCGTTGAAAAAGGAACAACTTTAGGCGGAACATGTCTTAATGTAGGATGTATCCCTTCTAAAGCACTCTTACAATCTTCTGAAAACTTTATTCAGGCTCAACATGATTTTAAAGATCACGGTATTGATGTTTCATCTGTAAAGCTAAACCTTTCACAGATGATGAAAAGAAAAGAAAAGATTGTTTCTGACTTAACTAACGGAGTTAAGTTTTTAATGAACAAGAACAAGGTTACAACTTTTTTTGGAACAGGGTCTTTTGTTAACGATAATGAACTCTCTGTTGCTTTAAATGATGGAGGCACTGAAACCATCAAAGCTAAAAACTTTGTTATAGCTACAGGAAGCGCTCCAAATCCTTTAGGCTTTAACATTGATGAAGAGAAGGTTGTTTCCTCTACTGGAGCTTTAGAGCTTTCAAAGGTCCCTAAAAAACTTTACGTCATCGGCGGCGGAGTTATCGGCTTAGAGCTTGGTTCTGTCTGGGCAAGGCTTGGTTCAGAAGTGACTGTTGTTGAATTTGGAAAAAATATTGCCGGAAACACTGATAAGGCAATCGTAAAAGCTCTTCATAAATCTTTAGAAAAACAAGGCATTAAGTTCTTACTTGGCCACAAAGTAAACTCAGCTGCTGAAGCTGAAAAAGGCTTAAGTCTTCAAGTTGAAGAAGTTGTAAGTGGAAAGGTTGAGAGCCATGACTGTGATGTTGTTTTAGTTGCAGCCGGAAGAGTCCCTTACACTCAAGGTCTTGGCCTTGAAAATACTTCTGTTAAATTAGCTGATCGAGGAACTATTGAAGTTAATGCAAACTTTCAAACAGGCGCACCAAACATCTTTGCTATTGGCGATGTGATTCCAGGTCCTATGCTTGCACACAAGGCTGAAGAAGAGGGTGTTTGCATCGCTGAGATGCTTGGCGGTCAAGCTGGGCACATCAACTACAAAACAGTCCCTTCTGTTATCTACACATGGCCTGAAGTATCTTCTGTGGGAATCAGTGAAGAAGAAGCCAAAGCTCAATTTGGTAAAGTGAAAGTTGGAAAGTTTCCATTTTCAGCAAATGCAAGAGCAAAAGCTTTAGGCTGCACTGAAGGAATGGTTAAGGTCATTTCAAGAGTTGATAATGATGAGCTTTTAGGAGTTCATATTATGGGGCCAAATGCTTCTGAGTTAATTGCTGAAGCTGTTATTACAATGGAATTTGGTGGTAGCGCTGAAGATATGGCTAGAAGCTTTCATGCTCACCCTACCCTATCAGAGGTTACTAGGGAAGCTGCACTTGATACTGATAAGCGCGCAAGACAAATGTAGATAAAAAACTAACCTATGTGTAAAAAAAGCCTGTGCTAATCCACAGGCTTTTTTGTTTTTAAGTGGGCGTAATCTTATTTATAAAGAATTTCACACTCTAGTAGTCTTGAGTTTGGAAGTGTAACGCTTCTCCCACTCGCTTCTTTAAGCTCAAAACACACAGGCTTAATTGAAGTTAAAACACTCACCTACTTTAACAGTAACTCCTTCTTGAAGACTGTCTTTTAAGTAAACCCCTGCAACAATATTTTTTGACACATCTCTAGAACCAGTACCTAAAGATAGAGCCATTGCAACACCTGCTGAAACAAGAAGGATTTGTAAAACCTCTGTTAAAAATGCTGTCTCAATTTTAAGCTGCCCTATCGCTAAAATTATACCTATTACGATAATTGCATAATAAAATACATTTGCTAAGACTCCTGTAAAATCTAATCTTAAAGACTCACCTGTTTTTAGTATTGCCTGTTTAACAAAATGTGCCGCTATAGATGTTAAGACCATACACAGGTATAAATCACAGTTTGAATGGCAGGCTGGTGATGGACAGGGACCAAAAACTGAAAGTCACTTTGCAAGAGTATACTTTGAAGCAAGTAAGAAAATAAGTGAAGCTTTAAATTTTAGGTAGAAAATCTAATAGATTTTCTAGACTCTGAAAACTATGAGGTAAACTTTGAACCTTCTATAGACGTTGCTCTTGGAGAGTTTTTATCAGCAAGCAAACCTGCTCGTGTAAGCCTTAAGGTTACATACAAAGGAATGTTTGATAACGTTCCCGCCGCAGACGGATTAAAAAAGTTTGATTCCATATTATCAACTGGAATCAAAGTCATTTATTAGTAGATATTTTAATAGCCTCTAACCAGAGGTTATTTTTTTATTTAGCTTTTTTAAGAAAGCACGAATTGATCATTTCAGTTTTACAGTTGTCTCTAAGAATTAAAGCCTTACTCCAAAGAGGATAGATTTTAGCATACACATCATCATCATCTGCAACCATCTCCATAATCACAGAAATATAATCAGCTGAACCAATTTCACTTGAACACGATGTCTCATATTTTTCATCTACACTAGCTTCACATTTTGAGCAGACTTTAAGCTGTGATTTAGTTAACTTTGTATTCCAGCATTTATTAGCCAGCCTTTTAATATTAAGACCCTCCACCCCGTCATCAGCGAATGCTCCTGCAGAAAATAGCAATACACTTAATAAAATAATTTTTGACATAATCACTCCTATTTATAAATAAAAATAGGGGGCCTAAGAGGATTCATCAAACAAAACCCCTCCTGTTGAAGTATTTTCAAGAGGTTTAACCTCTATAAAACACCTACAGCCTTCTTAACATCTAAAAGTACCATTTTAGTCACCTCTCTAGCCTTTTTAGCTCCGTCATCTAAGATCGCCTTTAGTTCATCCCTGTTTTCCATATAGTGGTTATACATTTCTCTAGGACCTGAAAGCTTTGCGTTTAAAACTTCAAAAAGCTCTTGCTTTGCTTCCCCCCAAGAAATTCCTTCAGCATATCTTTTCTCAAAAGCTTTAACCTGTTCAGCGCTTGCAAACTCCGTATACAAACCAAAGATTGCATTAGCGTCTTTGTCTTTTGGCTCCTCCGGGGGTGTTGAGTCCGTTGTAATCTTCATAATCATCTTTCGAAGTTTCTTCTCTGGTAAAAATACTGGAATGTGGTTGTTATAAGATGCACTCATCTTTCTTCCATCCATTCCTGGAAGAAGCTTTCCACCTTTTCTTACTACAAGCTCAGGGAGGTTAAAAATTTCCTTTTTAAAAGTTCTGTTAAACTTACCAGCCACATCCCTTGCAATTTCTAAGTGTTGAGCCTGATCATCCCCCACAGGCACCTTCTCCGCATTAAAAGCTAAGATGTCAGCTGTCATTAAAAGGGGGTATGTGAAAAGCCCCATATTTACACCATCATCTAAATCAGATTTTCCTTCAGACTCATTCGATGCCGTTTTTGCTTTATACGCATGGGCTCTATTTAAAAGCCCCTTTGGCGTAACAGCAGCTAAAATAACCATAAGCTCCATGATTTCAGGAATATCAGACTGTTTATAAAAAACTGTTTTTTTAGGGTCTAAGCCTAAAGCAAGCCAGGTTGACGCCACTTCCGCTGTCGTTTCATCTATAAATTTTGCATCATGTACAGCGTTTAACGCATGATAATCGGCAATAAAAAAGTAACCGATATCTGTGCTTGATTCAGCCATGTCTAATGCCGGCTGAATAGCCCCCACCCAGTTACCTAAATGAACACCTGTCGCTTTAATTCCTGTAAGTACTTTTCCCATGCGCTTCACTATATATTGTCTATCAAATTAGACAAGAAAACCTTTAATCTAAGAGTCCACTCAGCGCTCAAGCCTTGATCCCCAAAAATCTACAGCCTTACTCAAGGTAGGCTTGGGAAGCTGCACCTGTTTTGGTATCTTTAACTCGTCCTATGCTTTATTCGCCACCCCCTGATACACCCTCTTCGCTTTAAAAACTCATTTACTTTCACGCTCATTACAGGCTTGTTAACCTTTTTTGCAGATAAAGTGACAATTTTAAGCACCTTTCTTTGAAGCTCTTTCATACTAAAATCACTCAGATCTAAAATAAAGGCCTTAGAGCTGTGCCCCCATTTTGCTTTATAATGCTTGTGTAAATTATTAAATGTTAAAGGAGTACGTTATGTTACAACAAGAAATTTGCCCTGATTGCGGAGATTTAATCCCAGCTGAGCGCATGGATGAAGAAATGGTAGTTTGTACCTGCGGGTATACAAAGAGCATGTCTCAATCAAGATTTGAATCTAAAAGAAACAAAACATCTAGTTATGTCATCATCTTTCTTTCTCTTTTCTTGATGGCAAGTTTTATCCACACTGCTAAATGGGGCAAAGAGTCTGTTCAAGTGACTCCTTTAGAAGTTTCAAGAGCTCTTGGAACAATCTCACCAGATCAAGCACTTACTTTAGGTGATATGTCTTTAGAGAAGAACTTTCTCCTACAGGCTGAAGAGATGTATGACATCTTTCTTCAAAAAAACCCTGAAGATGTTGATGCCAACCAAAAAATGGGAATGCTCCTTTTTAGGCAGAAAAAATTTGTTGAAGCTGCTGTTTATTTAGAAAAATATTTTCTTGGTGGCGGAGATGAGCAAATCACTCTTTTCTCTTACGGAAAAGCATTAACTGAAACTCAAGATCTTGGAAATGCTGAAGATGTATTTTTAAAGTTAATTAAAGCTAAACCTGAGATGTATCAAATTACAGTAGTTCAAGCTTTAGTAGATTTATATATCGCTCAAGATAAGCTTGTTGAAGCAAAACAGTTCATCTCTTCTTTAATCAAACCAGGATACCAAATTCCTGATCACTTAAGAGAGCAAAAAGACTTTATTAAAGAACTTATAAAAAAATCGTAACCACTGGTTACGATTTTTTTTACTCTAAACATCCTAAATTCTATTACTTTCTTAACTTAGCAACAAAATCCTTTGCAACCTCACCGGCCACATCTTTAGAACCAAGACCTATTGCAATTGCCACCCCTAAAGCTATTGAACCCATTGCTAAAGCAAACGCTATTGTAACAATCTCATCTGCTATTCCTACTTGTTGAAGTGCCATAGCGCCAGAAATCACAATAATAACTACTTTTGAAACTAAACCTAAAAATTTAGCATATTGTGCTTGAGTTGCATGCTCCACCCAAGATGAAACATTCTTTGCAACATAAAGGCCTATACCAAAAACAAGGATGCCAACCATGATGTCTATGAATCTATAAATCAGTGTATTTAAAATTTCTGATAGGTTATCAAGGCCTAGGCTCCCTAAAGCCTGCATAGTGATTACAACCACTAGTGTTGCAGAAACTAAAAAACCAATGATTTGAGAAGGGGTTTTTGCACCCGTTTTAATGTCTGACAAACCAAGCTTTGCATATACGTTATCAAATCCAACATCTTTTAATAGGCCTGAAACAAAGCCTGAAACAATACCACCGATATAAACTGCCACTAATACTGATAAAACAGCAAAAACAACCGTTGGAAGTCCTTGTACAGCAGAGTTTAAAAGTTCTTCAATTGGAGCTGTAATCGTCTCAAGCTCTAACTTTCCCAGCGCCTGAACAACAGCAAGAACTATAATAAACACATAGATAATTGTAGGAACAACCTTAGAAATTTTTAAGGCTCCAAGTGCATTGTCTCCAAAAACCTTTTTTATAACATTATCAATGCCCATCGAAACCAAAAGACCTTCAACAGTTTGTCTTACCAATCGAGCCACAAACCACCCTAAGAAGATAATGATTCCAGCAACGATAAGCCTTGGGAAGAATGCTACAACATCTTCAAACATCTTCGTGATAGGACCACTTAGCTGCTCTAACCCAATACCTTTTAAAATTTCAGGAAGAAAGTATAAAAACACAACACCGTAAGCAATTTCAGACACACTCTTAGTTAAGCTAAAAGACACTGCCTCGCCTGCATCAAGCTTATTTCCCAAACGGTCATCAAGCTTTGCTTTTTGCCCAAGCCACATAATTCCTGTTCGAGCTAAATAAGAAAATATCAGTGCTAGTGTTATTGGTCTTAAAGCACTTACAGCAATAACTGCTATTTTACCTATCCACCCAAAAATACCATCAAAAAGATCAACTAAATAATCCACCTGTGCAAATTGAGCTGCTGAAGCAAAAACTGCCAAAATAGAGATTAGAAAAAATAATCTTATTAGCGTTCTTTCTAAATTAAACAAAGGTTCCATTCTTCCCGTTAGCTTTGCAAAGTAATGGTTTAGCTTTAAAACTGGAAAGATGAACTTCTTTAGTATTAACACTGCTACACCAATTAAAATAAGGCCTAAAGCCAAGCAAAGTAGTGCTACTATCATATTCATCATATGATCCTCTGTGAAAGTTGAAAATTTACTACTTAGGTCCTCTATAAAAGACATCACTCTCCCCCTTTGTTTATATACCTATATCCTAGACTGAAGTGCCTAGCGTGCCAACCTAAAAAGCAGTCGCTTTTCTTGCGCTTATAAATGATATGTCCATAATTTCTACGATTTTTTAAAAATCTCTGCATTTAAAACACTCCCCCAAAAAAGTGTACAGAAGAACTACAGCTACACATGACTTTCTCAAAATTTGTTCTCTATTTTAGAATACAGCAGTGAATCCAAGCAAAAACTCCCTCTTCACATAACCCCTAGCCTTAAGTCTTCCGAGACTTAAGGTATGAAAGCTTTAACTACATGTCTTATTCTATTATTTTTCCCTTTAGCCAGCCAAGCCGGCAAAGTTAACACTGCTAATTACTGGAAGTGCTCTGATAAATCCGGGGGCTCTTGGACCTTTGGAACTGCTCCACAGGCTTGTGCTGCTAAAACATTTATTTCTGAAAATTTTGTAAATGATAAGTTCTCTGCATATATTTTTAAAGAAAGTAAAAGTCGCACATCAGAGCGTGTTCGTTATATGACAGAGCTTAATCATCTCGTTGAAGAAGCCGCTGATTACTATATGAAAAAAAGAAAGCCTAGTGTTTCTTCAACTGAGTTAAAGTGGTGGAAAAGGGCTGTTCTTGCAATTACACATCAAGAAAGCTTTATGACACATTACCGTGAGGGTAGTGATAAAAAACTTCGTATGATGCGTGGAGATTTTGGACATGGTCATGGCTTGATGCAGGTTGATGACCGTTGGCATTTTACAGCTGTAAACCAAGGTAGAGCAGCAAATCTAATTGATAATCTTTTTTATGCTCTTGATATCTATTATAAAGGGTGGGAATCAGCTCCAAGTAAATCTTGTGTAAGCTCAAGCTCTTCTTATTATAATAGAGCACGAGCAGCATATGGCGTTTACAATGGCGGTTCAACTGCAGCATGTAGGTTTACAAACCCAAATCACAAATGGGCAAGAAACGATAAAAACTTCAAAGATAAATTTGATGGCCAGTCATGGACCCGATACATTTCTAGCAGCCAAAACCCTAAGGCTGTAAACATAGCCTGTCTTTCAAACAGCAGCAGTAACTCTTGTGGTACAACAACACCGACTCCTCCTGTTATTGCACCTCAACCTCCAACAACTGTAAAACCTGGAAAGGTTCTAAAGTATAAAGGGCTTTTCTGTGCACTTAAAGACAGATCTTACCACTGCATTAGTCAGCCTGAACAAAGATTTTGCTTAGTAGATAAGTTTGATCTAATCAATGAAGTTGTAAGAACAATATCTGTAAAACCAGTTATTCACTTAAGCACAGAAGATGTTTGTGGCGGGAGCAAAGAAATTCTTGAAGTTGGAAACTTCCTAGAAGTTGAAAAGAACATAAACCTAAGAGAAACTCCCGGCGGTCTACTTAAAGGCGTAGTTCGTACAGGTGAAACTTACCAGATTTTAGATGTTGTGACTGTAGAGTCAAGAAACAACTCTAGATACTACTTAGTTAAAAAAGGTTCTACGCTTGGCTACTTCTATGCTGGAGATCAGGACAACCATAAAGAATGGGCTACAAAGTCTACTTCTGCAGATGAACTGCTCATCCCTGTAAAAGGATCTCTTGTTTCAATCGCTACAAGTGGTGGAACAAACTTAAGAGAAACTCCTGGTGGAGTTAAAATCACAACAGTTCCAAGTAAGACTCAACTTAGAGTTTTAGGCACTGTAATTATTGGTGAAACAAACAAACTTTATATTGAAATTGAATACAAAGGCCACAGAGGCTTCATGTATTCAGGACAAGTACACCCTAACAGCTCGATCAACAACTGGATAACAATCCTATAAAGGTTTATGAAAATGAAGAATAAGGTAAACTATAAAAAAGAAATTGTAATCTCCCTTGCCGCACTATGTGCAGTTTCTTTTATACTTATGAATTTAAAATCACCAAAACCAAAAAGTGATCTTCAAGAAGAGGTGACTAAAATTGAAAAGCCAGAGGTAAGAACTCCAGCTTCTTCAAAAAAAATTGAAAAATTAAAGAAAGCCTCTAAGAAAAAACCTTTTGAGGAAAAAATCCAGTACACATTTAATAAGGTTAAAGGTATTGAACTTTGCCTTGAAGTAGAGTGTGATTACCCTGACAACGACCCTCGAGAATACTCTTTATCTGTGTACAAAGATTTAAGCGTAAGAGTTTCAAAGTACAGTGCCTTTTGGGTTAACTCATGGTCTAAAATGACAAGTAAGGATCATAAATTCATAATCGGTTTACTAAACCATGATGATGGCTTTGTTAAAAAAGAGGTTTTAGCTGTATTAAACAGCATCCCAAATGAGGAAGCTTCAAAGTATCTTGATGTCGTTTTAAATGAAGTGATTGACTACCATGACTCTGAACTTATTCCTGAGGCTATGGCTTTTTTAGAAAAAACTCAAAGCTCTGAAAGCGAGCTTCTCGTTGCTCAAAAACTTTCAACAGCACTTAGAGTTGGCGGACCTCATGTATCTCAAGAAATATCAAAAGGAATTCACAAGTTTATCACTCCAAATACTGCTTTCATATATGAAGAAACTCTTCCCTCTTTACCAGAAGAGGCTCCAGAAACAACTTACTTAATGTCTGCTCTTACGGAGTATGAAATGCAGCAATCTGGCGGTTAATTTATAGACCTTAACTCATAAAAGCTTTGTCTTTGCGCTCCAGCTTTTTCAATTAACACCTCTGGAAGAGCTCTGTTTTCAAAATCTGAAATAAGATTGTTGCAATCATCCATTGCTGGGGTTGAAAGACTCTCCCACTTCTCATAATCTCCACCATCACTATGTCTTTGCTCCCAAAGACATCTTGTAAGATTTGCAGCATCATTACATGGACCACACTGAAAGTTATAAAACCTCCCTGTACCTAAAGTAGTATTACTCGCAGCACCTGCGCCCGTTGCTAACGAAAGCAGTGGAGGGTCACCGGCCTGCTCATCCGGAGTTGAGAATTCATAATTTCCACCCACCTCTAAAACAGTTGTTCCTGGCGGCAGCCTCCAGCAGTTCCCACCTTGAATAAAAATCTTCTGTCCTGGGATGTTAAAATTTCTGTGGTCTCCAAGGCCCGCTTCATTACCTTCCTCATGCTGAAACTGTTTACAAGCTTTTCCATCTTGAGCGGTTCTTGCTCTTGCCGCCCCAACTTTTTCAGCTAAATCCTTATACTCTCTTGTAAGCTTACTTCTGTAGTTTAAAGTACTGTGGTTCATCTGTTTTTTAATATAAGAACAGCTGTCATCATTTTCTTTAAAATCGCCATCGGTAAAACAAACAGCATTTATACCCTCTTCAAACTCTTTCCAAAACTCAGGATTCACTTTACCTAAAAGATCTAATGACTTTTTCATCTGCTCGCCATCAGTACTAAGCTTGAAGCAGTCCTCATTACTAGCATTTGAAAGGCATCTCAAAACTGGCTTAGCACCTGAAAAATCAAAACCCACCAACGCAGGATTACACATTCTCTGGCCCTCTGGACAAAAAAGATTGGTCCCGACTATATTTTCAGAATCAAAAGCATCTTTTTCAGACTCCAGTATTTTAATACCTTCTGTTGCCGTCTCTAAACAGGTGCCATCATCACTAATTTTTTCAGGGTAGAGCCCCTTAATTTCACAAAATTTTGCAGCGTAGGCTTTTTCAATAAGGCTGAACCTAAAAGCTTGTTTTTTGTTAACTTTAAAAACACCATTTAAGGATCCTGCCTTAACCATAGCTTCAGAGATTTCATTTAAATATAGTTTTAAATCATGGGCCTTTAGAAGTTTTAACTCTTCAACACTTAAAAAGTTAAACTCTTTTCCAATGGAGGCTATTTCTCTACTTACTTTTACAGGCGTGCTTTTTTTAAATGTTCTGTACATACCCCAAGAAAGAACACAGACAAGTAAAAAAGCTCCTCTAAACACTAACTTCAAAGCTCCCTCCCTGGCCCTTTGCACTCACTTTAGCATACAACAAGTAGCTCTAGTTTTTTAATCACTTCAGGATTTTCGCCTAGTCCTTTGACCAGCCCTTAATTTTTTCAACATCTCTTTTAGAGCAGTAGATTAAAACCGCTAGACCCGCGACAAGCATTCCCACACTCAACCATTGCCCTCTAGTAAGCCCCAAAGCCTGAAAACCTATCTGAGCATCCGGCATTCTAAACTGTTCACCGATTATTCTAGCTCCAGCATACAAAATACCAAACCATGCTGTTAAAATCCCCGGCTTTCTAGGTTTAAGCCAAATCAGATTTAAAAGGATAAAAACCAGCAAGCCTTCACACAAAGCCTGAACCAACTGTGAAGGATACCTTGCAGGTAAAATTGTTTGAAGAGACTCTAAAACGAGTTGATTTTTTCCTATTGCCTGGTTTTGAACCCAGGAAACAAAGCCCTCTACTGCATAACGAGCCTTAGAATCCACAGCATACCTTGAGACAAGCTCTGTCCAGTTATATGCTGTAATTACTTTTGGAACACCTGCAGTACCTGCAAATTTTTGAGCCATTGGCTCAAGCTCCATAAGTTTACTCTGGCTGTAGTGAGCCCATTCTGTTAGCTCTTGAGGAAACTTAACAGCCCATGAAATTGGCTTTTCAACAATACGCCCGTAAAGCTCACCATTAATAAAGTTTGCAATTCTTCCAAAGAAAAAACCAAGAGCAGCACCTAAAACAGTCAAGTCATTAACATGAAGCCAAGGTGTTTTGTTTTTCTTTCCAAATAAATAAGAAGCAACTAAAACCCCTAAAACACCACCATGGCTAGACATACCGCCTTCCCACACTTTTAAAACGCCCCAAAACGGAAAGCTTATTGAAAAGTCTGTTAAAAGGTCAGGGGAGTAAAACAAGCAATAGCCAAGCCTTCCTCCACCCATCACACCAAGTGCAGACCAAGTCACTAAGTCTGAAAGTTGATCAAAGTTAAGAAGGTTTCCACCTTTTTTACTCATTGTTCTCATAAGAAGAAGTCCAAGTAACAGTCCTGCCAAGTAGGCTAAACCATACCAGCGTATGGCAATATTTTCGTAAATAGGTAAAGCGATTGGACTAATTTGGTGTATATAGTTTTGCATACCCAAAGTGTCTAAAGCATTGTATAAAAAGTCAAAGATGATGAGGACATTGATATGAAACAAAACTTAATCCTTGGAAGCACAAGTCCCTATAGAAAAGCCTTACTGGAGAGTTTAAATGTCGAGTTTAAGGCTCTTAAACCTCTTTGTGATGAAGATGCTCTTAAAGAGGCCTTTACAGGCTCAGCAAAAGACCTCTGCATGTTTTTAGCAAAACACAAAGCCAAGTCTCTTGCTGAAAGCACCCCAAACTCTATCATTATAGGCTCTGACCAGGCATTAATTTTTAACAATGAAGCTCTTGGAAAAGGCAAAACCTTTGAGGGCGCCTTTAAACAACTCTCATCTTTATCTGGAAACACGGCTTTACTTGTTACAGCCACTTACTTGCATGACTCTAACTGGGGTGATGTTTTTTTTGAGTGCAACACCTCATTAAATTTTAAAACTTTATCAGAGGATGACATCACAACCTATCTTCATTTAGATGAGCCCTATGATTGTGCGGGAAGTTTTAAATTTGAGAAAAGCGGTCAAAGCTTGTTTACTTCTGTAGAAACTGATGACCCCACAGCAATTGAGGGACTTCCTTTAAAACAGCTCCTTGCTGAACTACAAAAAAAAGGACTTTAAAAGTCCTTTTTTCTATTCATCCTAATTTTACTTCTTTCAGCTTGCTGCTTTTAAAAGAGTGTCAGCAACTAAAAGTCCTTCAGTTTGTGGCTTTTCCTTTTCCCAAAACTTGTAAGCATCTAAATAGATTTTCACTAAAGATTCATCAAACTGAGTTCCTGAGCACCTTTTTAGCTCGCCAATCACACGCTCCATCGGCATACCTTTACAGTATGGGCGAGAGCTCACCATTGCATCAACTGAATCCACAATAGAAACAATTCTAGTCATTATCGGAATATCTTTTTCTGAAAGACCATATGGGTACCCTGTACCATCTAAACGCTCATGGTGAAGTTCAACTCCTGGAGCAACATCTTTAAAAAATGGATTTCCCAAGAGTGGCGCTATAATCTCCATACTTTGAACAGTATGAAGTTTCATTAACCTGTACTCATCTCTTGTTAATTTAGCAGGTTTAAATAAAACCTCATCTGGAATCGCAATTTTACCAATATCGTGGTAAACCCCTGAGTACTCTAATACATGCTGCTCATATTCATTAAGCCCTGCTGCTTTTCCAAGTAATCTTGCAGCTTTACCCACTCGGCAACAGTGAAAAAATGTATGCGGATCTTTTGCTTTTAGCGTTTGAAGTAACGCCTTTGTAACATCCGAAGCCCAATCTGGTATATCATTCCAACTCACAGTGATATTCTCCTATACGAGAACGCAAACTCCTAAGAATGAACGCTCAAATATATTATCGGCGCGCAACAGTGTTGACCCAAGGGATTCTCCAAAAAAGGTGAACAATCTGGCTTTTTGTAAAAAAAGTGTGCGCATCTCTTTAAAGCCTTTAAACACAGGTCTTTTGGCTCGTTTTATTCTGAGAAAACCACCTCTAAACTGTTTCAAAAAAAGCCGCCAGGCTCTTCCCTGTTGGCCCAAACTTTCTTTTTGCAATTTCTGCAGGGGTTCCCTTATCAACTATAAGCCCCCCACGCTTGCCACCTTCTGGACCTAGATCAATAAGGTAATCACATTGCCCAAGAAGGTCGAGCTGGTGCTCAATAATAACAACTGTGTGACCTTTTTTAACAAGATCTGAAAGCAGATTAATAAGCTTATCCACGTCTTGAAAATGAAGCCCTGTTGTTGGCTCATCTAAAATATATAAAATATTTCCTCTATATGTTTTAGAAAGCTCCTTACTAAGTTTTAACCTTTGTGATTCTCCACCTGATAAAGTCGTACTGTCTTGCCCTATTTTTATATAACCCAGCCCCACATCAAGCATTGTTCTAAGCTTCTTTTTAATTGGACTCTGGTTTTCAAAAAACTCGTACGCCTCACTGATAGACATATCTAAAATTTCAAAAATATTCTTACCCTTAAACTGTACTGTTAAAACTTCAGGTTTAAATCTTTTTCCACTGCATGTGGTACAACTAACAGCAACATCCGTTAAAAAATGTGATCCAAGCTTTTTAACCCCGTGTCCTGCACACTCACTACATCTACCAAGTTCACTGTTAAAACTAAAGTGCCCCACCTTAAAACCTCTAACTTGAGATTCTGGAAGCCTTGCAAAAAGAGATCTTATCAACTGATAAACTCCAACATACGTTGCTGGAACGGACCTTGGCGTTTTTCCAATCGGCTTTTGATCAATTTTGTTAACAACTTTAAAGCTGTCTAAGTTTTTAAATTTAGTGTCAGAACCTTTAAAAGAGTCTGCTTGAGATAACGTATCCATTATAAGTGAACTCTTCCCACTTCCCGACACTCCTGAAACTCCAATCATTGTCCCTATTGGAAAATCAACATCTACATTCTTAAGATTGTTAAGATGAGCATTCTTAATTGAAAAAATCTCTTTCATATCAGGAGTTTGTTTCTCCTCTCTCACCACCTCTTTAGTTTTGTTTAAAAAAGCTGATGTTAATGACTCAGGTTTTTGATTTAAAAAATTCTTATATGTGTCAGCACATACAAGTTCCCCGCCCATTACACCTGCACCAGGCCCAATTTCAATAATGTAATCAGCCACTCTCATAGTGTCTTCATCGTGCTCGACAATCACCACAGTATTTCCCTGGTCTTTTAGCTTTTGAATCACTTTTAAAAGCTTTCCATGGTCTTTAGAGTGAAGACCAATTGAAGGCTCATCTAATACATATAAAATTCCAACTAAAGGGCTTCCTAACTGTGATGCAAGCCTTAACCTTTGCCTCTCCCCACCTGAAAGAGTTTCGGACTTTCTATCAAGAGACAAATACCCTGTCCCCACCTCCTGAAGATAGTGAAGTCTTTCTTTAATTTCTGATATGATTGGTGTTGAAATGATCTTTTCATTTCCTTCAAACTTAACTTCATCCAAATACCCAATTAGATCCTCTATAGGAAGAGCGCTAAAATCAGAAATATTCTTATCGTTTATAAAAACTGAGCGAGCTCTCTCATTAAGCCTTGTGCCACCACAAGTTTTACAAGCGGTCGGCTCTCCATCAATTAAGGATTGATAACTCTTCTTTTTAAGGTTCATATACATACCGCCTGAACCTATACGATCTTCATCTTCCACTTCTAAAATATCTTGAGTCCCAAGACCCGCACAGTCCTCACAAGCGCCAAGCTTGTTGTTAAAACTAAAATGCCTTGGCTCAAGCTCTGGGAATGAAAACCCACATTTAGAACAAGCCGCCGTTGCTGATAAAATTGTTCTTTTGCCGTCAATCTCAAAAGCAATGACATCTTCAACAAGATTAAAGGACCTTTTCATAGATTTCTCTAATCTATCACTTAATTTTTTATCAAACTTAAACTGATCAACAACCAGGTCAATTGAGTGGTCTTTTCTCTTATGAAGTTTTGGAGCCTCATTTATATTTAAAAGCTCTCCGTCTATATAAGCTTTTAAAAACCCTAAAGATTCCCACTTCACAAGCTCTTTTGTGAACTCACCTTTTTTTGATTGAACCACAGGGCAAAGAAGTCTTACTTTTTTTCCAACAAAGTTTTCTTTAGCCCAATCAAAAAGCTCTTCAAAAGAACCACTTTTTACAGGCTCTCCATGCTCTGGACATCTAGGCTCACCCAGTCTTGCATACAAGAGTCTTAAAAAATCTAAGACCTCAGTCATTGTCCCCACAGTTGACCTTGGGCTTGAGCCCGCTGTTTTTTGATCCACAGCAATTGATGGGGAAATCCCTTTTAATAAATCTATATCTGGTTTTTTAAAAGTGTCTAGAAAGTTTTTTGAGTAATTTGATAAGCCATCTAAAAATCTTCTTTGTGATTCTAAAAAAAGCGTTTCAAACACAAGGCTTGATTTACCACTTCCACTCAAGCCTGTTACCACAGTGATTTTATTTTTAGGGATTCTTACAGAGATGTTTTTAAGGTTATTCTCTCGAACACCTTTTAGCTCTATCCAATTTTGATCTTTTCCAAAACTCATACACTATTTATAGTGTTTATTTACAATGGCTGCAAACTCCATACAGTTCCAGTACATGATCTGTAAGCTTAAAGCCATAGCTTGATGCTATGTCTTCTTGCAACTGCTCAATTTGAGGGTTTTCAAACTCTACAATCTTGCCACAACTTACGCACGTTAAATGATCATGATGCTCTCTAGGTGTAAGCTCATACCTTGCAGGCAGCCCGCCCATTCTCACTTCTGTAACAAAGTTTTGCTCAGTCAACTTTCTTAAAAATCTGTAGACGGTAGCAAAACCAATCTCTGGATGCTTTTCATTTACAGCCTCATAAACCTCTTGAGCTGTTACGTGAGCACGCCCAGCGTTTAAACCTTCAAGGATAGCCATTCTTTGCTTTGTAACCTTTAAGCCCATTTCACGAATCATTCTCTTATAACTTTTAGTATCAAGCTGCTCTCTATCTAAAAGCTCCTCTTTAGGGTTTTGTTCTCCCCTGACTAGTGAAGGCAATGACGTCTCTAATTTTTGATTAGTTCTAGAATATTCCATTAAAGCCCCCAATTGTTAGAGATTTCACTTACTGCATTATGAGAGTGAAGGCTCTCTCTATGCTCCATTCTTGCCCAATAAGCTGAAATTTCAGAGTCATTATCAAGCCACCCAGCAACTCTTCTTGCCGCATCTTCACAAAACATAAGGTTTGTACCGTTAAGCCTTGCAAACTCTTGCTCGTCCTCTCTTTTAACTGCTGTTTGAACTGGAGTTTTTAAAACATTTCTTTCTAAGTTTTCAATCCAGTCTTTAACCAAAGCCTCATTAAAATCACTTGGCTTAAGGATAATATGGGCCTCACTTCTTTGTGCGTGAGGAGTTGCAACCATTGAAGTTTCGTTCTTTAACCAGCTTGAAACCTCTTCAGCACTCACACTCTCTTTACCACTTGCAAAATTAGCCCAGTTTTCTTGAATCAACTGTCTAGAAAGTGCTGCAGAACAAGGGCATGTGCTTGAGTATAAAACTTTAAAACTCACATCCATATCAAAATGATAGCCATCCCCTACTTTGATTGCTGTAGCCTCTACTTCTATTGGGTAATGTCTTTCACCAAAAGTTTGGCTTACCAAAGCTTTTCTCATCATAGAAAGGTTAAACTTAATCTTTAATTTTGATTGAACTGACTTTCCCTGTTGCTCGGCTATTAAACGAACAAGAAGGTCATATATAAGCTCTTTTGAAAGTTCTTGGCTTTTAAGCTCTTCCGAAACTGCTAAATACAGCCTCGACATATGAATACCTTTAGCCTTTGGGTCTGCAAGGTCTACAAAAACATCAACTTCACAAGGCGCTACACCACCTTGAACTCTCAAGCTGGCTTCAACTGAAGACATCCCAACCCAATCAATCACTCTTTCAAACTGAGTGTCTTTTGACTCTACAACATCCGGCATACTCTTAACTGTTTGCATATCAATCCATTCATTTACGCACCTAAGTGCAACTTATCTGAAAACTATTATCACTATCCTTATGGTACTGAAACACCTAAAAAACAAGGTTTGAAGACTAATTTAACCATTTTGCAACCCCCTATACCTATTTCAGACACCTCTTTAGACTTGCAGACCCTTCTCTAAGACCTGACAATAGACCCCATAAAGGGGCCTTGTATGAAAAAAATAGCCTTAGCTTCCGTAATTTTTATAACAGTTGGTCTAATTATCTATTTTGACCTTCACCACTACCTCAGTTTTGCAAAAATTAAAGAGATTCAAGGTGATTTAGCTGCTTATACGGCTGAGCACTATTTCTTTGTAATCATTAGCTTTTGCCTGATTTATATACTTTCAACAGCTCTCTCAATTCCAGGGGCCTCACTACTGACACTGCTTAGTGGAGCTCTTTTTGGAGTAGTCGCTGGAACCATTGCCGTTTCAATAGCAAGTACTCTTGGAGCAACACTGGCTTTTTTAGGATCTCGCTTTTTACTAAAAGACTGGGTTGAGAGTAAGTTTTCATCACACCTAGATAAAATTAATACAGGAATTGAAAAAGAAGGCGGGTTTTATCTTTTTAGCCTTCGCCTCATCCCTATTTTCCCGTTTTTTGTAGTAAACCTTCTAACCGGGCTTACAAAATTAAAAACACGCACATATATGTGGGTAAGTCAGCTAGGCATGCTCCCCGCTACTGTTATTTATGTAAATGCTGGGACAAGGCTTTCTGAATTAGAGTCACCTTCAGGAATCCTATCACCTGCACTTATTTTCTCATTTGCTGCACTTGGCGTTTTACCCGTTGCTTCAAAAAAACTAATCGAAACCCTTAAGTCTTATGGAAAAAACTAATGTCAAAAAAATATAAAAAACCTAAAAGCTTTGATTACAACCAGGTAGCAATTGGCGCTGGCGCAGCAGGTTTAGTGACCACTTACATCTCAGCAGCCGTTGGTGCAAAGTCAGCTTTAATTGACCGACACAAAATGGGAGGAGACTGTTTAAACACAGGGTGCGTCCCTTCAAAAGCCATCATTAAATCCGCAAAAATAAATCATCAAATCAAAAATGCTAAAAAATATGGAATCAATGTTAAAGACACTGAGGTTGATTTTAAAGCTGTTATGACAAGAATTCATTCTGTTATTAAAGATATTGAGCCTCATGACTCCGTTGAAAGGTATACAAAACTTGGCGTTGAGTGCATATCAGGAGAAGCAAAAATTTTATCCCCCTGGGAAATTGAAGTTAACGGTAAAATTTTAACCACGAAAAATATTACAATTGCCACTGGAGCACGCCCCTTTGTACCGCCAATTCCAGGAATTAAGAACATCAACTTAGCCACTTCAGACAGTCTCTGGGAAATCACTGAACTCCCTAAAAGACTTTTAGTTGTTGGAGGGGGCCCTATCGGATCAGAGCTTGCTCAAGCATTCTCTCGCCTTGGATCAGCCGTGACGCAAGTTGAGCGAAACGACAGGATTATGGCTAGAGAAGATGAATCAATTTCAGAACTCATCCAAAGCTCGTTTAAAGAAGAAGGAATCAACTTACTTCTTAAATCAAACTTAGTTAAATTTGAAAAAAGTAATGACGAAAATATTGCCTTTATAGAATCAGAAGGTGAAACAAAAGAAATTAGCTTTGACCTTTGCATTATGGCTATTGGCAGAAAGGCAAACACCACTGGTTTTGGCCTAGAGGAGCTTGGAGTTGAGTTAAACCCTAGCGGAACTGTAAAGGTAGATCCTTACCTGAGAACGACAAAGTATAAAAATATCTATGCCTGCGGTGATGTAGCAGGTCCTTTTCAATTTACCCATACAGCAGCACACCAAGCTTGGTATGTAGCGGTGAACTCTCTCTTTAAACCTTTTTATAAGAAGAAAGCTAACTATGACGTAGTTCCTAGAGTCACATTTACAGACCCTGAAGTAGCTAGTGTTGGACTAAGTGAGGTTGAAGCTAAAAACTCTAACACCAAATATTTAAAAACAATATACCCTCTGGATGATTTAGACAGAGCTATAGCAGAGAGTGAAACAAAGGGCTTTGTACAAGTTTTAACAAAACCTGGAACAGATAAAATCCTTGGAGCTACAATTGTTGGCTCCCACGCGGGCGATATGCTTTTAGAGTTCACATCAGCTATGAAAAACGGCTTTGGCTTAAACGGGATAATGGGAACAATTCACCCTTACCCGACATTAGGTGAAGGTAATAAATATGTAGCAGGATTCTGGAAAAACAAAACCAAGCCTGAAAAGATCATAGCTTGGCTTAAAAAGTTTCACGCCTTTAGACGCTAAGTACCTACTAACAACTAACAAGTGGTTTAAATACAGACCACTTACTTTTTAAAAGCACTCCCCAAAGAATAAAAACTATAATTGCAACTGGAAGACCTGCAGGGTCTAAAAACAAGTGCATTAAAAATATATTAATCACGACAGGGCCTAAAAGAGTTACAGCAAGATTTGTAAACTTATTGCTTAAAAGCATTAACGCTGACATCACCTGAATAACTTTTACTAAAGGCATTAAATACTTTGCAGCGAATAAACCACCCATTGCAGCACCCATCTCAGGGGTTGGGGGAGGCATCGGAATAAACCCGCTTCCTGTGACCATCATCATTAAACCGTTACTTCCAAAAACTAAAAATATAACACCCAGTACATACCTTGCAGCCGCAGTTACTTTAAAATTCATGTTCACCCTCCAATGAATTAGCTATTCCTACTTTTTTACTTACTGTTACAGTTTAGTCTATTGCTTTTTAAAACGACAGAGCTTCTAAGTCTTTGGTCTGGGCGCCCTCCGTTTTTTCACTTAACAAAAAGAGGGTTAAATAACAAAAACCAAGCAATAATTGCTTGGTTTTCAGATCTCTTTAAGAAGTAGATACTTTAAATTACATTGCTTCTAGCAAGTTGTAATAATATTCATTTGAAGGCATTGATCCAACTAAGTACTTATAAAGCCCTTCAATTCCGCCATTCGCCACTACTTGCTCTTCTTCACTAAACTCAGGAACATTGTCTCCCTGACTCGTCATTTTTTCAAATATAGCGATTAAAGCCTCTCTTGTGTAAGTCGGATACACATTATTAACAAATTCTACTCGGCGAATGATATTCATTCCAAGGTCATTTCTTCTCGGGCTAACTACATAAGTTTCTTCCATAAATTTATACGGAAGATAGTCTCCCTCATTACCATCTTGAGGAATATCCTTTCTTACTGTTAAGCCTTCCTTAAATTCTCTAGAAGAAGATGTCTCGGAACCTTCAGAAACTCCTGCTTTAACAACATTAAGAAGGACTGGAACTAACTCATTCTTCTTAACTGGAATTCCAAGGTACCTATTCACGTAAGATAAAAGAGGTTTTTGGATACTATAGCCTTTTGCAAAATCATGCTGGTAGTCTGCAAAAAAACTTGTTCCATCATTAAGTTTCACTTCAACATTTGACTGAACAGTTCCCATCGCCATCTCTTTTATAAAGTTTGACACCTCGTTACCTATTTCTGGGTGATCAAGGTAGCTTAACGTGTTTTCATCAAAAGAGAACATTCTAAGAGTACGTCTTGTTAAATACTTCATAGCTAATACTTTATGAAACCACACTCCTCTTACATCAATCTGATCTAAGTAGATATTTGGGTTATCACTAAACCTTCTGCTTAAATAACTCTTCCCTAGTTCACCTTCTATAGTAAATCCGTTTGAAAGCTTGCTGCTCAGGTCTGAGCACTTTTTAGCAGTGAAATCAAAGGTCAAATTCTTAAGGTCAATAAAGCGCATTACATCGTTAAACTCACCTTCTCTGTAAATAAGACAACTGTAATCAGGCTCAGCAATTACTCTAATAAAAAAGTCTGATACTTTTTTTGCTGCCTCATTGTACTCATTCAACCACTCAATCGTCTTCACTTCCTCCATTGGAAGATTAAAGTCGATCATAATATCAGTAAGTCTTTCAAAGGCTAACCTTAGACTTCTAAACTGACTGTTGATACGCGCAGCATTCCCTAAGTCACCATATCTAGAAAAGTTAGACCTTCCATTTCTAAAGTAACTTGTCTTATATCTTTTATCATATGAATCAATAATAGAGTCTACGATTTCAACTAAGTTTGTACCTTCATCAAATCTGTTACAGTTTGGATTTAAAGCAACTCCCTCATCTGAGCAGTACTCAAAAACCTTCAGACCTTCAGGCTTAGCTTCAGGAGCAGCTACAATGCTACCATCTGTCAGCTCAACTTTATCTGCGTACCCATATCTAAGTGCTGCCACATCATATTTTCCAGGAACACGTAATCCTGTAACTTCTGATTTAGAGTACTCCATCATTGACGAGTACGGTGACCCTAGCTCTGACTCCACACCCTTACTCGCTAATTCTTCAATTGAGTAAAAGTTATCTTTATCTTCTGACCCTGCAAAGTTATGTCTCAAACCCAGGTTATGACCAACTTCATGAATCAATGTCGGAATCCACACAAATGGCATAACCAAGTTTACAATTGTAACTCGCTGACTTTCTTCTAAGTCATCCCAAGGTTTTTTCTGTCCAATATTAAGAATTTTCTCTTTTAAAACCTTATCTGTAATATCAGTAAACGTTTCCAACTGAGCAGGAAACATATTATGTCGAGAGTAAGCATCCATTAAGTCAGTTTGGTTAATATCAAACCCTTTCTGACCCGAGCTGTTCTCTTCATATTGGTAAAAAAGTCCTTTTACAGATAAAAGAGTTCTTTCAAAAAATGATTTTTCATTTAAACCACCGTTTGCTATCAACCCCTTTACAGCATCCTCTGACGGCTCCGCTGACTCTGCCACCCCTTGCTCTAGTTCTGTCTTTAAAGGCTTCCACTTGCCAAGATCCATTGGTGCAGATTTTGACAAAAATGCATTCTTAATATTTTGAATCTCTACAGTTGATGGCTCCGCATCTTCTCTCTCACTGATCTCAATAAGCTCATCATACGCTCGTCTGATAAGCATTCTCATGATTCCTGGGTACATAACAGTTCTAGCTTGAACAATTTCACCTGTTCTTGGATTAGTAACTGAAGGCCCGTATCCAAGAAGTCCTGCACCTACAGGGTCCTCCACTAAAACAATTGAACTTGTTCTGATATCACCAGGCTTAAAGTCACTCCCACCCTCTACAGTTTTAAGTCTTAACTTTGCGCCAGACTCTTCTAAAGCTGCATTTAGCCTTTCAAAGCCCTTTAACGTCGCCCCTTTAAGAACACTGTTTTCAGGCTTATTTAGCCTTGGATCTAAATGATAAGTTATAAATTCTCTTTCAGGATTCCATCTATGCATGATGTAACGCTCTTGAGCCTGAGTTGTACTGTTAGAGCTGTCTAAGTACTTTTCTGTTGTATCAAAAAAGCCAAAAGTTCTTTCCCAGTCTCTTGAGTAATGCTTAGCCTCATAGCCTTTAGAAATAACACTCTCAAGAGGAACCAGTGAATAGTGAGTTTCTTCCGACCATGCTAAATCATTTAAGTCATCTACGTTAGATTCACAAAATATTGATGACGTAAAATCTCTACGTACTACTATATCAATTCCTGTTTGCTCCACTTTAAACTCTAATTCAGTCTGGCCCTTATTAGTCATACAGTTAGATCCACCAAAAATATTTCCAAACTCCGATGGCAACGTACTTATGGCAGTAAACTCGAATTTCTCAGGCTTAGCTTTAAAAAATTTTGCTTCTGTCCAATCGACAAATTCATTCTCTTCTTCAACATTAGTTCCTTCACCAAATGCATCTTCTCTTTCTCTGTACTCTAAATGCTCAATAGGTATTTTAAATACAATCTTACCGTTATTAGCATTGTCTCGAAATTGCGCCTCTTTATCCACAGTGTATGCAACCAAGTTTTGCTCTTCAAACTTTAGTTTAACTATTACTTCTTGATCCTGGAAGTAAGGACGCCCTAGGCTTGTTGTTCTAGACACCTGCCCCGTTGAAGCCACATATAAATATTCCTTGTTCGTATCAACCAAGGATTTTGACATAACATCAATTTTAGACAAAGGCTTATGCTCTCTATCCTCTCCACAACCAAATAAAACAAGTACTGTCATTGCTGCAATCAGCGTACTGTAAATTGTCTTCCCCATATATACCCCTTTAAACTTTTACTGTTTCAAAAAAAATCTAATAAAAATGTGATAAACTTAAATAATAACTCGTATCTCTTTCATCAAAGAGTCTAATGTTTGATGACCTTCCATCTGCCTTTGTTGCACTTGCACTCGTCCCAAGACCCGCTGTTAAAGTAGCTTTGTTGGTTAGGTTATATGAAGCTGACACATCATAATTGTAGTGGTTCCTAAATTTATTTTTATATGTTTTAGCCATAACCCCACCAATACTAGAGCTAAAGAGAACTTTCTTATTTAATGTGTATGAAAAAAGTAATGATGATCTCAAGGTTGACTGAATATTAATGCCTGCCACTTCAGATACTCTATATCGGTGAAAGTTCCAGCGAAGCGTATTAACTACAGTCAAATACAACCTAGGCCTTAAAGTTAAACCTGATCTGAGCTGGCCTGATAAAGCCCCGTTAAAACTTGTGGTTTCATGAACATGCTCATTAGTAGGAAGCACAGCTGAAAGCCTAAACCTATTTGACGCCCCCATAAATGTTCCAAGGCTTCTTTCATATCGAACGATTGTATCTAAAAGATCAAACCTCTCTTCGCCTGAAAGTCTTTTAGCTGCACGAGCAAAAGCCCAAATACTATTTTTTGAATCGATTTTATATTTTAAACCAAACGTATATGTAAGCCCACTGTTGTTATCTACAGAGGCTTTCTTCTGAACGTTTGAATCTAATGTTAAATCATTTAAAAAGTTAAATTTTGTCTGACTAGCAAGCCTTTGATCTTCTAAAGATTGCGCCCATGATAACTCACTAGATACACCCAGCCCTAAGATAAAAAACACTTTAAAAGCAACGCCTGACAAGCCCGAAAAGCAAGAGACCAACTTATACAGTCTCTTACTTCCCATGCTCACCACTACCCCCATAGCGGCCAATACTTTTACTACTCTCTTTAAGCTTATGCTCAAAACAAAACCCCCCGGTTTTTATTTCCCCCATTAGGCCCTAGACCTAGGTCCATAATGGAGTTAATAGTTTTTCCATATTTTTCATGGTTTGAATAGCTCAAATCGTTTTGAACGCGTTTATTTCAAGCTTTGATAGTTTTTACATAATATATAAGGATCGCTTATATAAAAAAAAGGCCCCTGATTAGAGACCTTTACAGCTTTATGTTTGAGCAGTACGCTCTATTTAAGAGATTTTAATTTCATGCTTTAGAACATAAATCTAGCAGCAATTTCAAGTCCGAAACCATCTTCGTCAGCACCATCCATTTCCATTGTGTAATTAAGTCTTGGTAAAAGTGTGAACTTTTCCATATACACACGACCATAAACATTTGCTGTAACAGCATCATCAGCACCTGAAGCTTGATCGTAATTAACAGCAAGACCTAAAAGGTAGCGGTCTTCTTTATCCCACTCACCAAAAGCTGAAACAGTGTAATCATCTCCTGTAACACCACCAAGTCCTGATGAAGTGAATGAGTTATAAGAAAATTTTGCACCATACTTACAATGCTCACCCATTGAAACACCTACATAAGGAACAAACACATGCTCTTCACCAAATCTCTGGCTGCCTGTTTTAGTTGGAGTGATGCTTCCCTCAACACCGTAGTGAAGAGTCATTCCACCCATTCCGTGGTGACCAACAAGATCTAAATCTAAATTGTTAAAACCATTTCCACCGTTTGCATCATCTGCATACGTATAAGAAACACCAGCTCTTAAAGCTAAACCGTGCATAATTCCATGCATAGCTGATAACCTTGGGCTGATCTCATCTTTGTTTAAAGAAGACTCTGTTAAGTCCTTATAACCAACACCAAACTCTACTGCTGATTCACCTTCTTCAGGTTGATAAAAATATTCAGGAACTGACCCTTCATTAGCAAATGCTCCCGTTGATACAAATAATGCACTTAGTGCTAAAACTTTTAAGTTTCTCATGATGTACGTCCTCCCCTGCTTAAACAGGATGTTGTTTAATTTAATAAGTTTTTACGTACATATATTCTGCTCACCCAAGGTCTGAGGAGCAATAGGGAGTTTCGCGTTGTGTTAATCAAGTTATAAGAAAAGTGAAACTACTGAGTAAGGCCTTCGCTTTGGCCTTTTGCTACCTTCTTCAGGAGCAGATGCTTTTATACAACTGAGTAAAACAACTGACAAAAAGCACACACTTAAAAAAAGAAAAACTCCGCCACCCCTTTTAGGAGTGCTGAGTTTTTTTACATCTTTATTGTTCATTAGATTTTAATAAACCTCTGACCAATTTTTAACTTGTGCGATTTCATCAGAACTTGTCACTTCAGCAAAACCAGCTTTAGACTTATACTTAACTTTATAATAAAGCTTTCCAGCTTGATTTTGAATTACTGACTCAACCTGAACTTTTGAATTCTTCGGAATCGAGTAAAAAGATTTTTTAGCATTGATATCTTTAGAGATTTTTAAACCTCTTCTTCTTTTCACTTTTACCATATCACCAGGCTCAGCAATCACTTTATTGTCTGAAGACCATGTTTGTTTAGTCCAGTCAGAATAACTCACTTTAGTTCCTGCATACAGGTAACCAAAATCTGCACCTGATTTTACTCTATAATATCTTTTTCCCTTATTATCTACGATAACCTCAAGAACTTGAAAATCTTCACCCTTTAAAGCCGGTTTAATTTTTTCTCCACCCGGAGTTTTTCTAAGATTAACGTCTTGAGCTAGCTTGATAAAAGAACCTACGGGCATAAGCCCCTCGCTCTTACTAATAGAGCTGTAGTCTTTTTGTACTCTAACATCCTCATTAACCTTAAAGATATTGTCCCCAACATCAGACCAGGCAAGGTCATTATTAGCTTTTTGCTGATTAGCCCAAACAGTGGCTGTCATTAATAAGATTGTCTTTACTATTAGTACACGTACCATTTTCTAGCTCCTTTAAAGTGCTTCTTTGCACATTTAAATAAGAGCAACCTTGGGGCCAAACTCTAGCCTACATAGATTAGTTTTGAGATGAGCCTCCATGAAGCCCTTTCAAAGCTAGTGACAAAAACAGTCACTTGAATGGTCATCTACAATTCCAGCAGCCTGAAGATAAGCATAGATTATAGTTGAGCCTATAAACTTAAAACCTCTCTTCTTTAGGTCTTTTGAGATTTTATCGCTTAATGCAGTCTTTGAATTGTACTGCTTGATCGTTTTAGGGCTGTTTTTGATCGTTTCTCCATCAACAAAACCCCAGATGTACTTATTAAAAGAACCAAACTCCTTTTGAACCTTTAAAAAAGCCTGAGCATTGGTTCTTGTCGAATAAACCTTAAGCCTGTTTCTAATAATTGCTGGATTTGTCAAAATCTTCTCAAGTTTTGCATCTGTAAATTTTGACACCTTTGTAATGTCAAAATCAGCAAAGAGCTTTCTATACCCTTCTCTTTTATTAAGAACCGTTTCCCAGCTCAGCCCTGCTTGAGCACCTTCTAGAGTTAGGCATTCAAAGTGCTTTTGATCACGCCTTATAGGCCTTCCCCACTCTTTATCATGGTATTTAATATACTTTGGGTTTTTAAGGTTCACCCATGGGCACCTTGTTTTTTCACTCACAGCCTAAATCCATCCGGAAAAAGCACTGAAAGCTTATAAAGCTTTTCTTGCTTAAAATCTTTTGAAAAAGAAATAATCTCTATGTCAGCATCAACTTCAACAAACTCAAAGATGCTCTGCCTGCAAATCCCACAAGGTGAAATTGGCTCTTCTGTCTCTGAAAGTATATAAACCCTCTCAATTTGAGCCTTTGGCCCCTCAGTGCTGATCATCTTTACAATTCCTGTACGCTCAGCACAAATCGTCGCCCCAATTGTTGAGTTCTCAACATTACAGCCATAATAAAAATCCCCTGCCTTAGACTCTATACAAGCTGCTACTTTAAACTTTGAAAATGGGGAGTATGAATTGCCTAGAACTTTAGCTAATTCTTCTTTCTTAAAACCTGATTCCTCTACCATTTTTAAAGCCTCCGATGTAAGGTTACTGTCATATTATAAAACAAGGATACACCGTGAGTTTAACAATCTACAACACTTTGAGCAGAAAACTTGAGCCCTTTGAGCCTATAAAGCCTCCACAGGTGAAAATGTACTGCTGCGGTCCTACTGTTTACGATTTCTTACATGTTGGAAACTTTAGAGGCGCTGTGTTTTACAACCTTTTAAGAAATCACCTTGAAAATGAAGGTTTTCAAGTTACATACGTTTATAACTTTACTGATATTGATGACAAAATCATCAACAGAGCAAATGAGGAAGGCGTTAGCCCTTCTGACATTTCAAATAAGTATATTGAAGAATTTAGAAAAGATTTTGACGCTTTAAAGCTTCGTCCACACTCTATCAACCCTAGGGTTACAGACTCTATTGATTCAATTGTTGAAGTGATCGAAGACCTTATAAAAAATGACACAGCCTATGTTGTTGATGGCGAAGTCTTCTTTGCCATTGAAAAATTTGAAGACTACGGGAAGTTAAGCCAAAGAAAACCTGATGAGCTTTTAGAAGGCACAAGAAAAGAAGTAGATTCAAAAAAAAGAAACTCTTTAGACTTTACTCTTTGGAAGCCTGCTAAAGACGGTGAGCAAGCTTTTGACTCTCCTTGGGGAAAAGGCCGCCCGGGCTGGCATATTGAATGTACTGCAATGATCAGAAAACACTTAGGAAACCAGATTGATATTCATGGAGGCGGCTTAGACCTTTTATTTCCTCACCATGAAAACGAGATCGCACAATCTGAAGGCTGTGGGCACGGTGGAAATTATGTAAAATACTGGGTTCATAACAATATGTTCACATTTTCAGGTTCTAAAATGTCAAAATCTCTTGGCAACATCAAAACCATGAGGTCTTTTCTTGAAGAGTACCACCCTGAAGTATTTAAATTCATTGTTCTCTCTGCTCACTATAGATCTGAAGCTGAGTTTACAGACCAAGCTATACAAAAAGCTATGGAAAGCCTTTCAAGGATTTACTCAGCTTTGTCTGTCGCACACAACAACGCTTCAAGAGACAAGGTGGAAGCAAAACTAATGGGTGCAGCTTTAAACTTTGAGTCTTATATAAATGAAAAGAAAACTGAAATCCAAGAGCACCTAAACAATGACTTTGCTACACCAAAGGTTTTTTCTGTATTCTTTGAAGTAATCAGAAAATTTAACCAATTAGCTCCTGCAAACAGAAAGCTCACACCAGAGGCAAAAGAAATTTCGCTCATACTTTTAGAGTTCTTTAAGGGATATGAAAAAACTTTTGCAATGTTTGAAGAAAAGCCCTTTGACACCTTCTTAAAGTCCCTTGATCAAATATTACTTAAGAGGCTTAACATTAAAGAAGAGCAAATTGAAGAACTCATACAAAAAAGAGCTGATGCAAAGGCTAATAAGAATTATGCAAAAGCTGACTCTTATAGAGATGAGCTTTTAAAGAACATGATTGCAATTAAAGACACCCCTGATGGAACATTTTGGGAAGTAAATAAAACAGATTTTTTTAAACAATAGGAAATAATTATGAAAACTACACTAGCACTTTTTACTCTACTACTTTTTTCAAGCAATGCTTATTCTGAAACATGCCTTCACAGCATTAAAGAAGGAAGTGAGAAAATCACATGGACAGGCTTTAAGTATACTGAAAAAACAGCTGTTTCAGGAACTTTTGACAAGGTGAAGTTTAAACAAGTAAAAGACTCGCCTTCAATGTCTGAACTTTTAGAGTCAGTTGAATTTGAAATCGACACAAAGTCTGTAAACTCTGGCAATCCAGCGAGAGACACTACATTAAAGGGTTCTATTTTTGGCTTTTTAAAAGTTCCAAACACAATTTCTGGAAAAATCGTTTCAGCAACTCAGCTAGATATGGCCGTAGAAATGACTTTAAACAAAAAAACGCCTATGCAAATGAGTTTAGACGCTAAAGACGGCAAAATCACCTCAACAGGAACTTTAAATCTTTTAGAGCATGGCCTAAAAAAGTCTTATGATGCTGTCCACGTTGCTTGTAAGGGTCTACACGTCGGAAAAGACGGCGTTTCTAAAACATGGTCCACAGTTGAAATCAAAGTTGAAGCTGATTATGAAGTGAAGTGCTCAAAAGGCTTAATGGATTCTATTAAATCTTGGTTCTCATAAGAGATCTTTTTCTTAGCCGTGTTTGATTCCACACGACCAAGCAAATATGGCTTGGTCTTAAATTTAATTCTATACTTAGTTAAAAACTCTTGAAGAAAATCAGGCTTTACAGTCCACAAAAGACCATACTCCTCTCCTCCTTGTAAGGCTGTAATTTCAGCGCTTAACCCAAGTTCTTGGCAAGACTCTAAAAACTCAGACCCAAGAGGCGGAAGACTTTCTATCATCACAGAGCAATCATTAAGTTTACACATATTAGTGAGCTCTCTATGAAGACCATCTGATATATCTGTTAAACTTGTAACCTCTTTAAAGCCCCCAAGCCATTGCCCAAGTTCTTGATTAAGTTTTGGAAATAAAAAACTCTCCACAAATTTTGTATCTTTAATATTTTTTTGAAACTGCTCTAAACCTAATAAAGCATGCCCTAGCTCCGCATTTGTTACTAAAACATCCCCTCTTAGAGCGCCTTTATTACTTTTAATAAATTCTTTACGCTGATAGCCAGCTGCTTGTATGATAACACACAAAGAGGCCCCTCTTGTAACATCTCCACCAAGAAGCTTTACATTGTATTCATCTGAAGCCTTTTTAAGGCCTTCTAAAAGTTCATCAAGATCAGTATTTTTAAAGTCTTTTGGAATGATAAGGTTAAGAGAATAAAAACTAGGACTAGCCCCCATAGCATAGACATCGCTTATTGAACTCACTAAAGACTTCCAGCCTACTGAAAAAAAGCCCATGTCTTTAGTAAAGTGAGTTCCTTCTACAAAAGAGTCCGTTGATTGAACAACCACCTCATTAGATGTGCATGATGGAATCATATAGGCATCGTCTCCAAAATTTCCCATGCCATATTTTTGACTTTTACAGTGCAGCTTTTCAGCGATTAAATCTATTATTGTTGACTCATCCATATACTCCCTATTCTATACCTCTTTGTGCAAAATTTAACCAGACTTATCTTCTTTTTTTAAAAAGGGGTTTTTATGAAAAAAGCCATCACTATAGCCTTCGTTCTCATTGCCGCTATTTATCAGGGATACAACGAATTAGGCCCTACTAAAAAAATATCCGCCGCGGTTGATCAAAAACGTATATCCATTATGGCTTATAATGTTGAAAATCTTTTTGACACTCTTAATGATCCTAAAAAAAATGATGAAACTTTCTTACCAAAAAGCAAGAAGAACAAAAAAGTTCAGCAAAAATGTAAACAAAGCAGTCGGAGCTACTGGGTTAAAGAGTGTTTAGAAACCAACTGGACTACGTTTAAACTTGATATGAAAATGAAGCGACTAGCCACTGTTGTTAAAGGTTATAAAAAATCAGGTCCAGACATTTTAATTCTTGAAGAGGTTGAAAACAAAAACGTCTTAAACATGTTTAATGACAAACACCTTGGTTATAAGAACGTAATATTATTAGAAGGCCCTGATAAAAGAGGAATTGATGTAGCTATTTTGACAAAGCTTGAATCTGCTAAAAAAGCAAAACTTCACCTGCAAAGAACTGCGTCCTCTAGAGTTAAGGCCACCAGAGGTATTTTAGAAGCCTTCTTAAAACTCCCTAATAATGAAACCTTAAGTGTTTTCGGGGTCCACTTTCCTTCTCAAGGCTCCCCTACAAAGGCTAGAGAAGACGCTATAGATCTTCTAAACAGACTTCAAAGTAAGCGCTCACACCTATCTATTTCAGGGGGCGATTTTAACATCACTAAAAATGAAAACCATCTCTATAAGAAAAACCTGTCAAAAAACTGGAAAGTTTCACACCTAATTGGCTGCAAGAAGTGTAAAGGGTCAAATTACTACCACCGAAAAAGAAGTTGGTCTTTTTTAGACGCTCTTTTGTTTTCTAAAAACTTTGGAAAAACCTGGAAAATTGACAAAGCTTCCATTGATATTTTTAATAAACTTGATGTTCAGAAAAATAGACACGGCTCTCCCAAGAAATTTAATATGGGGAAAGATCAGACTGGAGTTTCTGACCACTGGCCAGTTGTTGGAGAAATTTATTTATGACTAATATAAAAGGATCCTGCCACTGTAAAAAAGTTCTATTTGAGCTCACCCCTCCAACAGAGCTTTGCTCACACTGTCACTGTAAAAGTTGTAGAAAAACACATGGCGCAGCTTTTGTAACTTGGACCTCTGTTCCAGATAAAAATTTAACTATTACAACAGGAGAAGACCTTTTACATAAATACAAATCCAACCCTGGAGTTGTCTGGATGAACTGTAAGCACTGTAGCAGCCCCTTATTTCAAACAACTAGCCAATCCCCTGGCAGAACCTATATTACAGTCGCAAGCCTTGATGGTAAACTCGACCGTGAGCCGGATAGTCATGTAAGCTTTGAAGAGCATGTTAACTGGGTTGCTATTAATGACAAGCTTCCAAAGCATAAAGCCAAAGCTTCAGATCAGTTTATAAAGGAGTCTTAATGCAGCTGTTAAAAAGTATTCTCCTTATAGTAATGATCTTTACCCTCTCTACTTCTTATGCCACAACTCAAGATCAAAAGTATATAGAGGCTCTTTGGCCTGCTGAACAAGCTGAATTAATACTTAGAGCAAAAAAAGATATTTACTATACAGGAGAAGAAAACACAAAAAACTATTACGCTCACTTTTCTTTTCCTGAAAATCAAAAAGATGAGACTCTTCTTATCATAACCGGGATAGAAGACCCTGTACCACTTTGGTTTGACACCGTAATTAAAGCAAAAGACTACGGCTTTAAAAAAGTTTATGTTGTTGAGCTGCGCGGACAAGGGCAATCACAAAGAGTCCCTGGTAATACAAAAAACCTTATTCATATCAAATCTTTTGAAAACTATTACCTAGATCTCATCAGCGCCTTAAGAAACATTAAGAGTAAAGGCGGCTTTAACAAAACCGTTCATGTCATAAGTCATTCAACAGGATCACTTGTCTTAGGAAACTCTCTAAAGCGCATAAAAGAAGATCTTCCAAGTATACACTTTGGAGCTTTTGCTTTTTGGACTCCTCTGGTTTCTTTAAAGATTAGTCCTTTAATCAACAACGCGATTATTCGACCCATTATATCTCTTGTTGAAAAAATTTATAGCGCTTGCTACGGCACCATGGTTGCTAAAAAATACATTCCTCAAGCATTTGAAGAAAACCGCCTAACTACAGACCCTAATAAGTTTAAAACCTATGAGTCCATTTGCTATGAACACGGTCTTGGCTCCTCTGGAGTTTCTATTAGGTGGGTTCTTGAGTCCCTTAAGGCAAGCCAGATATTTAGGGAGAAAAGTTTAAACAACATCAATGTTCCAACAGTTATCCTAAAAGCTGAAAACGATTTAATTGTTAAAAACAACTTCAGCTACCAAAATAAACATGTCTCTGACTTTACGATCAAAAGCGCAAAACATGCTCTTAACATTGAAAGGTTCGATGTTTTTAACAAAGTAATTAACAAAACATTCTCATTCTTTAAGAAACAGTCCAGAAAGAATACTTCAAAACTCTAGTCAAGGGAGCTGCATTCTTGCCCGCTCTAAATCGCACACAAACTCTTTTAAAGAGTGTCTAAAAAATTAACACTCGGAGATATATTACATCCCTGCTTGATACTTTTTTCTGACGCCTTTTTAAGTGATATATAAATAAATCAATCTTTAAAGAACAAGGTCGGTATTATGCATAAGTCTCTATTAGTTTCATTCGTCAGTGCTTCAACACTTTTTACAAGTATTGCGTTTGCAGAATCAAAGGACATTCAGTTTCAAAGAGCTTGTGAGCGAGGAACAAAAATTACAATTTCAGCTGTTGGAGACTTACTTCTTCATGGAGGTCTTCAAAACCAGGCTTATAATTCTAGAGATGGGTTTAGATCCCTTTGGGCTGAGGCAATCCCCTATTTTAGAGAAGCTGATATCTCATATGCAAACTTAGAAGGGCCTGTCGCTGACGGTGTTAAATGTAATGGCAATGACTCTGGGAGTGACCGTGCTGTACTTGGGCAAGACTGTAGAAAAAGCAGAAGCTCTGTTTATACAAGTTATCCCCGATTTAACTACCACTCAAGCCTTGTTGAAGACTTACTTGATAGCGGTATCAGTATTGTTTCAACAGCAAACAACCACTCCTTAGACAGATTCTCTACTGGTGCAAATGCAACTATTGAAGCTCTTGATGAAGCAGGTCTTCCTTTTACAGGGACAAGAGAGAGTGGAAACTCAAATAGACCTTGGCATAAAGTCACAAGAGTTAAGGGCAAGACCATTGCTTGGCTTTCATGTACTTATGGAACCAACGGCATTGCTGACAAAAACAATCAGGTTTTAAATTGTTTTTCTGGAAACACTGTAGCCAACTTAGTGACTCGCCTGAAAAGCTCTGTTGATGCTGTGATTGTCACTCCACATTGGGGGAATGAGTACCAACCAAATCCAAGCAGCCAACAAAGAAGATTTGCACAAGCCTGGTTAGACGCAGGAGCTACAGCAATTATTGGAGCTCACCCACACGTTGTTCAACCATGGGAGAAGTACGTCACTCGTGATGGCAGAGAGACTGTAATAGTTTATTCTCTTGGTAACTTTGTAAGTGGACAAGGGGCTTTTGCTAAAAAAGCTACAATTATATTCTTTCTAGGACTTACAATTTCTAGAGGTGAGGCCTGGGTTAACGGTGTAAGATACGCCCCTGCTTATATGGCGAGAACTAATTCTGGAAGATCTCTTTTGGTAAGCTCTGTATATAACAGCAGTATCAAGATTGACCTAATTCCATTCTTAGGCAGGTTCTTTGGACGTGAAAGAATTGTGCTTCCAAATGAAGATGTGCTCACCAACGCTGAGTGCTACTAGTTTAGTAGCGTTTCATGTTTTAAAACTTTTAAAACTCCAGTTTCAGTATAAGGGAGTTTTATATACTCTCCACGCATCCAAGGCTTCACCTGATCTTTAATCTGTTCAGACCCCCAAAAACCATCTTGCCCACCAAGTAAAACACCATAGTTTGCATCATTCTCAGATAAATCAAAAATAATTCTTAAATTTGCACCAAAGTTAACTTTATAACCTTTAGTGTGATCATTAAATGCAGCCTTAAAGACTGTTGCCACAGAGCCCGGGTATGCTCCTTTGTAAAGTGTAAAAAAGCTCCCTATAACAGGAAGGCTTCCAAAAGGATGGGCTATCTTTATCTTATGAACACTACCCCACGGCTTAGCTCTTAACCTGTTAACCCTACTTGTTAACTTCTTTAAGACCCTCATCTGAGGCCCTATAGGAAGCTCTCTAAAGTTTTTAAAAATACTCAATCGCCAAGAGTAATGAGCAAAAGCTAAGTCTCTTTGAGCTTTGCTAAAACCCTTTTCGTTATACACTAGTTCAGCCAACCCCTTCACCATCTCTTCAAAAATATATGGCTCTTCTGATTCTGCACCATAATTTAAATCCCAGTTTAAAAGCTGCTCAAATTTTTTAGGGAGCCTAAGTTTACGCTCTCCGTAAACATTAAAGAATCTGTCTATAACTTTCTTTGCATCCTTATAAAGAACATCTTGTTGAATACTCTTTACATCATCTACTGAAATTAATTTTTTCTCGAGCAACTCACTGATTCTGCTATGCCTTTCACCTACAGAGCAAAACCAGCAGGCCTTCTTTCCCTTCACTTTCAAAGACTCGTTTGAAGAGACCAAAAATCCTCTTTTGGGGTTTATACTCTCTGGAAAATCGTTTACATTATAATAGTTCACAATTTTATTCCCTTTACCCTGAATAAAACCTGAGGCCTCTGTTTTTAAAACAGGTAGCTTTGCCACATGAATTTTTGCAATGTTTCCCGCCTTATCTCCAACCACGTAATTTAAAGCCACCACACCGTAGTCTTCAAACGCCTTCTTAAAGCTCTCAATGTCTTCAGCTATGTTCGCCTTATAAAAAGCTTCAATTTCAGAGCTTTCTTGATGCCCCGCCCAACTCATCGCCAAGTGCTTCTTACTTTTCATCAAACCGGTATTTGAAATCACAGGCCCATACTTTGACTCTAGTATTTGAATTACCACATCATCTGAAAACCTTGATTTAAAAACTTCTTTTCGCCTGGTAGATGTTTTTATATCTTCCTCACTCAGCTCATGTAAATAAGAACTAAGTCCCCACATGTTTGTACCCGTCCATGCAATGTTTCTATTTCTGCCCATTGCTGAAAGAGGAAAGCTTGGCATGGTGATTCCTAAAGTTTTAATCGATGGTGACTCTTGATGTATAAAAATCCAAAAGTTTGGGACCGTTAAACCTAGATGAGGATCTCCTGCAACAATAACTTTTCCTGTAGTGGTTTTTGTTCCTGAAATTGCAAAGGCATTACTCCCCGCCTCTGTAACAGAATCAATAAAAGATATACCTGCTTTTTTTGAAAAAAGTGGCTTTACCCATTTTTTCCAGTAACTAGTGTATGCATCATCTTCAATCTCATTAAAGGCCCTCACTAAATCAGGCCAAAGCTTCCAGTTTACATCAATACCCATTAAGCGGTGTACATATATGAGTTCTTTTAAAGTCCACGGCTCAAGCTTTTCAACGCCCATAAGTTTTAAATCAACGGGTAAACGCTCAAGTTGTTTATTGTAATCATTGATTCCTTTTACAAAAGCCTCAACATTATGCCTTAACTCAAAAGGCATTCCCTTAATGATCTTATCTGCATTTTTTCCAACATCCACTGTTCTCACAAAAACGTCTATATCAAATGCCTTCTTCCCTATAAGCTCTGCAAGCCGCCCTTGAGAGAGTCTTCTAAAAAGTTCTAATTGAGCACCTCTTAAGTGTGCCTGCACAGCCCCTGTAGCGTAAAAAAGATCTCTATCTGTTTCTGCTTTAATGTAAGGAACTGCATACTTATCCCAAGAAATTTTCACAGGCTTTTTTGTATTCCATTTCTTTCCCTCAAACTCCTCAAGCCTATCTTCTAAAGAAAGCTGGTTTTTTAAGAAGACAAGGCTCACAACATCGTAAGCAGTGTCAAAACTACAGGCCGACAGGGCTAAAAAAAGAGAAGCAAGTATGCTTTTAACTATCATTTTCTAAGCTTATGATAGGGGCTAACTAATGAGAAGGAGCTTTAGTGTAAAGTCCTGCTTTAATTTTAAGCTTTCCCCTCTGTCTAATTGATTTTTAAATGAAAATAACCTTTTATGACTTTAAACGAAGGAGAGTAGCTTATGAAGCTTTTACCACTATTTGTACTAATTTTGACTCTAACAGGCTGTTTTAAGAAAACCGCTGATTTAACCCCTAAACAAGAGCTTGGTAAACAATTATTTTTTGATCCTCGCTTGTCTTCTGACGGCTCAATTTCATGTAACTCTTGCCATAATGTTATGAACGGCGGTGTAGACAGTCGTAAGTTTGCAATGGGTGTGAATGGTGCTCTTGGCGGCAGAAACTCTCCAACTGTATTTAACGCAGTCTTTTTATCTACTCAGTTTTGGGATGGAAGAGCTAAAGATTTAGCTGATCAAGCCAAAGGTCCTTTAATCAACCCTGTTGAAATGGGGAACGTTGATCACAATGAGGTTATTTCAAGGCTAAAAAAGATTCCTGGCTATGTTACAGAATTTAAAGCCGTCTTTGGTGAGAACAGTTTTAATATCGATAACCTTGCAGATGCTATTGCAGAGTATGAAACAACTCTTACAACTCTAAACTCTCCTTTTGATAAAGGTTCTATGACAGAACTTCAAAAGAAAGGTCAGGAGACTTTTACAAATGCAGGTTGTGTAGCTTGTCACTCTGGTGATCACTTTGCAGGACCAAAGCTTCCTACTGGACAAGGTTTCTTTCAAAAGTTTCCAACAATGCCAAACACTGAAGCTGATGCAAAATACAACTTCTCAGATGACTTAGGTCTTTTCACTGTTACAGGAAAAGATTCTGACAAAAGCATGTTTAGAGTTCCAACTTTAAGAAATATTGCTCTAACAGCTCCTTATTTTCACAATGGTGCAGTCAACAGCCTTGATGAAGCCGTAAGAGTTATGGGTGAAACACAACTTGGCAAAAAACTTTCTACTGATGAAGTAAAAGAAATTACAGCTTTCTTGAATGCTTTAACTGGAACTGTACCTGTACAGATAATGCCTACCCTTCCTCCTACTTTAGGAACTAGTGTTGCTGAGGAAGTGTTTTAAAGAATGATTAATGTTTCCGGGCTTTCAAAAGCTTATTCTGGAAGAGAACTTTTTTCTGATATCTCATTCACCCTAGGGAAGAATGAGGTTTTAGGCCTTGTTGGAAGAAATGGTTGTGGAAAATCAACCATGACTAAAATAATTTTAAAACTTGAAGATGCTGATGAAGGAACTGTTACATCTCCTAGAGGATATGTTGTTGGTCACTTAGACCAGCACATTAAATTTACAGAAAAAACACTGGTTGAAGAGGCCTGCACAGCCCTTCCCCCGGAAAGATCATTAGAAACTTATTTAGCTGAAAAAGCACTTTTTGGCTTAGGCTTCACTCAAGAAGATCTTCAAAAAGACCCTTATGTTTTCTCCGGTGGTTATCAATTAAGAATCAATCTAGCTAAATGCCTGCTCAGTGAGCCCAATCTACTTATTCTGGATGAGCCCACAAACTACCTTGATATTTTGAGTATTAACTGGATGAAGTCCGTTATAAAAAAGTACAAAGGTGAGGTTATTATCATCACCCATGATAAGGAATTCATGAACTCTGTTGTGACTCACACAGGTGGAATTCATAGAGGTAACTTTAAAAAAATTAAAGGCAATACTGATAAGTACTATGAGCAACTTCTTTTAGAAGAAGAGATTTTTGAAAAAACCAGACTCAACCAGGTTAAGAAAAAGCAAGAACTAGAGAAGTTTGTTGAACGTTTTGGAGCAAAAGCTTCTAAGGCGGCTCAAGCTCAATCAAAAATGAAGCAAATCAATAAGATGGAAATCTTAGACAAGCTTGATGGAGAAGAAAACCTTGGTTTTAGGTTCACACACTCTAAAACCCCTGCAAAGATCTTAATGAGAGTTGAAAATTTAAATTTTGGCTTTGATGAGCCTCTAATTAAAGATTTAAATTTTGAAATTAAAAATGGGGATCGTATTGGGATCATTGGTAAAAACGGAAAAGGGAAAACCACTCTTTTAAACCTGCTTTATGGTGAGTTTGGTATTCCTGAAGGATCAAAACTCACCACTCACCCTGACTGTGACATAAACTATTACCAACAGACCAACAGAAAAAATCTTGATCCCAATTTAACTATTCATGAAGAGATTTCTGCTGAGAACCCAAGGCTTTCTTTAACTCAATCACACCAAATTTGTGGTGCTATGATGTTTCCCGGCGATGACGCTAAAAAGAAAATTAAAGTCTTATCAGGGGGTGAGCAAAGTCGCGTACTTTTAGGAAAAGTTATTGCTACGTCTTGCAATGTTTTGTTCTTAGATGAGCCAACAAACCATTTAGATTTAGAATCTATTGAGTCTTTGATTCAAGAAGTGAGTAAGTTTCCAGGACCTGTAGTCTTTGTTACCCATAGTGAGGAGTTTTTAAAGCGTGTTGCCACAAAGCTCATTTATTTTAAAGAAGGCAAAACTGTATTCTTTGATGATGATTATAAAGAGTTCTTAGACAAAGTTGGCTGGGATGATGGCCCTGTAAAGAAAAAAGAGGCTAAAGCTATTAAGCATGTTTCAAATGCTAAAAGGCTTCGTCCTTTAGAGCGTGATATTGAAAAACTTGAAGGCCGTATTTCAAATCTTGAAGCTAAGATTAAAGAAAACAATGACTCTTTAACAGGGGACTGGAAACAAGATGAAACTGCCTACGCCAATATTAAGAAGCATCAGGCTAAAATGGAGGAGTACTTCTCAAGTTTAGAGAGAAAGTCTGCCGAGCTAGAGACCTTAAAAAACTCATAAGAAAAGTGGCATATATTCTGCAATATCTGCCATATGAAAAACTTAACACCCATTGTTAGTACCCTAAGTATCGTTTTATGCGCTTTTCAGGCGCAAGCTCTGCAATGCTCTACGGTCTTTGACCAAAAGGTAGACAGTCCCCTTATAATCACGGTTGAAGAGACTGCAGCTCTTAGAGAAGCAAAAGTTATGGAAGAGCTTGGATACCTTGATCGAGCAATTGAGGCTTTAGAAAAACGTTTAGTACCTAAAGAGCTTGGCGGCAAAGAGCTTCTGATTACTTTTGAAGAAAATAGTAATTTAGCAAGACTTTATAAGCTTGATCATCAGTATGAAAAAGCTATCGAAAGAGAGCTTTACTCTTTACAGTCAAAGAGTTTTAAACCTAGTGACGCTGTATTTGCTGGCTTAAGATCTTCCTACCAAAGACTGCATGAGACTAAAGGAGACTTACAAAACCTTAAAAACGCCCTTCAGGTCGCTCAAGCACATATTAGATTTAATCCACAAAATTATAATGCCCACAAAGCTCTCTTAGCTCTACTTAAAAAGCTAGATCGTGACATCACTGAACTCTTACCTGTTTACGACAGACTTCATACTCTTGCTAAGGAGAAAGGCTTTACAAACGCTTCATGGAAAGCATTAAAAGAAAAGATTGAACTTTTAATAAGTAAAGGGCGCACCGAAGATGCATTAAGAGACCTTGCTATATATAGAAGCTCTGAAAGAACTTGGGGCCACAGAAAAACTACTCAAATTTATATTTGGATGAGAATGTTTGATAAGGCTGTTGAGTCTGCTGAGCTTGAAATTTCATTTACAGGACTTAAAGCTCCCGCCCCACATTTACAAAAAATCACGGCTCTTCTTGGCCTTGGAAGATTTGCAGAAGCTTTAAAAACTGCTGAAGCTGTAAAGGAAAACTTTCCAGCACATGAGCAAAGTTTTAACTCCCTTATTCTACAGGCACAGTATCAACACTCTGAATTTTAAAACTTTGCAATACATTTAAATTCAACAGCAATGGGAGTTGGCAACGCGCCAATTTCTACTGTTGTTCTACAAGGCCCACTCTCAACAGAGAAGTATTCAGCATAAACCTTGTTAAAGCTTTTAAAATCTTTTTTCATGTTAGTTAAAAAACACTGACAGTCTACTAAGTCCTTAAGCTCTAGACCTGCTGACTTTAACACAAGCTCTACATTCTTAATCACAGCATGGGTCTGTGCCTCAACATCATAACTTAAAATTTCGCCATCTTTTGACAATTCAACACCAGGAATCTCTTTAGAGTTTTTTGTTCTTGGCCCAACACCTGATAAAAACAAAAGATCTCCAACTCTTTTTGCATGAGGGTACGCCCCAACTGGTTCTGGTGCTTTTTCACTATTAATAGACATCTCTAATCTTCCTTTCTACAAAGAGCCTTCATCAAAATACCAACGGTCATGATCAGGGTCCCACTCATCCCATGTAGGAATCTTCTCTAACTCTTCTGAATACTTTGAAGGAACAAGCCCCTCAACTATAAATGCTTTTTGTCTTTTTAATGGGTAGGGGTTTCTAAGCTCAAAACCTAAAACTCCCAAAATGGCTCTTGCCACATACCAGGTAGCCTGAGGGTTCCAGCCGTGAGCAATCTTGATCACCACCCCTAGTCCTTCTGGATAATCTGGATGCTCTATACCTAGTCCCAGTAGCCCATCAGCCCCCTCTTTAGCAATCACCTTACCGCCACAAGATTTAATCACTGTTGTATCAAGCCTATTAAAACCACCTAGTAAATCAGGCTCTTTACAAAAAGCATCCCAGATCCAGTCTTCATCCTTATGTTTAGCTAAAGCAGCATAACACTTTGCTAGCTCATTAACCGTCATCGCACATGTTGGCAAACCGTCACCATCACGAGCAACTCTTTTAGGTTTATACACAGAACCATCTTCATTTAAATACTTACCCATGACTTTTAAGTACTCTTTAAAAAGATCATGATTTGGAAGCATATACCCCGCTCTATTAATTCCTTTAAGCCTTAAACCTTTTAGTAAAGCTGCATGGTGCCCTGAAGAGTTGTTAAACCACCTTCTGGGGCGTCTCACCTGTCTACCAAACTGCACTAACGGTAAATCAAGAGGAGTTAGCATCAACCCCCACTCCCCTTCGGGCAAAAGAGATTGAGCACAAGCCACATGTTCCGCCGTTCCGTTATGTGAAGAAATAGCAATAGCCTTTTGCTTCCAGTCCGTTGTGTCCTCTAATTCTTTAGAAAAAGCTTTCACATAAAAAGGCTTCATCATAGACCGGCCATAACAAAGCACATTTCCACCAAACGAGTGAATTGTTTTTCCACCAGAAAACCATGAAACAGCACCGTGAATTGTATTCTCACTCACGCCGTTTCTTCTAAAATCAACTAAAGGCACCCAATCCACATCACGACCAGAGGGCAATCCCTCAATCTTTTCCCCTAAAGGACTTTTAGGAAAAGTCTTTAAACCCTTAATGTTATAATGATCTCTAGAGGACATTTCTGTTTCCTTTATAAAACTCTGCACCCTCTTCATCAAACTCTAAACCACCACCAGCTTCATCAGTTGGAGTAAAAGAGACAACCGCCGCTCCAGTTCCATGAACAGGCTCATAAGCCATCACATCGCCTTTTAAAGAATTGGTTTCTCCCATCATTGTTGAAAGCCACCAATAAGGTTTAAAAGCTACAACCTTTTTAGTGACTCTAGCCTCTCTATGAAACTGTCGAGAAAGTTGTGACGCGTCCTCTAGCCTTCCCTGTGATAAAAATTCTAAAAACTTAAGATTCCACTCCTGATCTTTTTGAGAGTGAATTCTTTCAGGCTTATCAAAGTCTAAAGGCTCTTCTAAATAACGGTTTGATAATGATGAAACTAAAACCACCACCGCTTTTTTACCTTGTTTCTTAAGTGTATCTAAAGATGATTTAGCTAAAACTACAGTCTCAGCCCTATCAGAATAAACATTACTTGAAACAATTGCTGTCTTAAACTTGTTATCAGGGTTTAAAAGCTTTGAAGCAACTACAGACCCTGTATCTATAGGAAAACCTTCATAGTTCGTTGCTCTTGCATGAAGCCCTCTTTTTTCAGCCAAATCTTTATTTTCTTTTGCAAAGTCAGTATCAATTTTTAGTTCATAAGGTATTGAACCAAGCTCATGCCATTCTTCATCCACAAGAGTCCACTTAGGATTTGGATTTGCCTGAAACTGATGACCTAAAATACTAAACCAGTAACTTGAATAAATTAAAACAACATCTGGTTTAAGTTCTTCAATTTCTTCTTTAGCTTTTTTGAAAGCATCACTTAATCTTTGCCACTCAGGTTTTTTTTCAGGACAAAGTAGCAAATGAGGAAGTCCTGGAACCACATATGATTTTAAAACTTCTGGGTGCTCAACTATTTCTTCAAAATTTTGTTCCGACATTAAAGCCTCCATTCTACAACAGCATTACCTGTACCAATAACAGTTCCATAACCATGAACTTTAGCTTTTATGTCTTTCATGCCCATAGCTTGGAGCATCCAAGAAAGTCCACCCCCATCAGTTTCAGCAATGGTTGCTTCAGTAAAATCTGGAATTGTTTCAAAAAGCTCTTTAGTGTTCCCTTTTTTCATAAGGTCTATCATCTTCATATCCCAAAGGTATTGGCCATGATGATCCACATGTTCTTTTGACATGTCTTCTGGTGGATTTGCTTCTTCAACATAATGACGGTGTGAAAGAGAGTGACTGGCTATTAAAACAACTTTTTTGTCTGACTCTTCAATAGCTTTTGCTGTTGCACGCCCTAAGACTGCCATCTGCTCTTGCATAACATCCATACTGTAATACTTAGCAGCCCCATTTGAAGAAATTCCTACAATAGGTTTATCCCATAAAGGGTTAACCATATGGCAACTTGTGATCGTCCCATAATCCACTCTAAACTCAGGGTTTTCCATCATTTTTGATAAAACCCCAGCTTTAGAAGCTTCTTGGCAAAGTTTATTTGCAAGGTCCACATCAACTTTTAAATCATAGTTGTATCTAAAAAGGTGTGGAAAGATTGGATCTACAGATAAACCTTTAAACTTATTAACTCCTAAAAAGTGCGTTCCTATTTGTGTTCTCCAATGAGGAGAATGAACAACAATAGTGTCGTAATCCAACTCTGAAAGACTTTCTCTTAAACGCTCATAAGCCCAACGTAAGTTCTCCCAGCCACATTCAGCCTTTGGAATGTTCTGCTCTGGATTCTCCGCATACACCAAATGTGGTGGATGTGGAGCTAGTAAACCTGCTACAATTTGTCCCATCGTGACCCCTTCTATTTATAAGTATCTATCTAACCTCAATTGCTCAAATTCTCAATGAATTCACAAAGGCTCTTTTTAGAATTTACTCAAAGACTTGCACCTCTCTTTAAAACTTCGCCCTCTACACTCTCAGCCGGGTTTTTACATCCCAATTAATCCTTAAATATCAAATGTTTACATAGATTTGATGAGCTAACCTTTCAAATAATACGCCATTTTTAACTTGTTTATTTTTGCTTTTTTTTGCAGCATAAAAACCCGGGGCACTTCGTAACTATAAAGTCTGCAAAAACTGAATCAAGTTATGAATGTCCTCTGAGCTAAGAAGGCTCTCCCCATTCTTTGTAAAGATGCCCTCATCGTGCCCCTCTTTACTCATACCTTTCTTTTCAGCCTGATAAAGCATCTCTTTTGTATGCCACTTTTTTGGAGTCTCGCTCCAAAGAGGGTAACCGTTACAGTCAAAATCAAAGTCTTTTTCTTTATCTATAGCCGGTCCCGCATAATAAGCTGTTGGCCTATATTCTGAAGGAGTTAAAAGAGCGCACAGGTTTGGAATAGAGTTGTTGTGCATATATGGCCATCTAGCCCATATGCCCACTAAAGGAGGGGGAACATAGCCTTTTTGAGCCGTGACTTTAACTCCATTCTTCTTTGAAATCTTAAGCTTATTAAGCTGCTCTAAGGACTTCATAGAAAGGTACCTGTAAGGATCGGTCCCTACATCTGTCACAGGTGTTTTTTCAGAGTACCTCACTTCAAAAGTCTTAATCCTCTCACTCCAGGGGCTGTTCTTATACTCAGCCTGGCTCCAATTTTTAACGTAAACACCGTGGCACTTTGAGCAAGCTTGGTTGTACACAACCTCACCTTTAAGAGCCCTTTCTTCTAAAATTCTTTCAGCTGGAAAAAACTGCTCTATCCTTGGAGCTTTTGCAGCAAACACCATCGCAGTAAGTTCTTTAATGGTTTCAGGGTTTTCATCAAGCCAGATTTCAAGCTCTTTTAAATCAACCCCTCTTCCAATCTCATTCCATAAAATATTTGTATAAACAGGGTTTCCTGAAACTACAGAGCCATCAGAAAGCCATCTGTTCTTATACTTTAAGTTCCACCACACAGCAGGTTTTGAATCTCCAGGTTTAGTGTCTAAAAAATCAGGCCTTGGGTTATTTTCAAAATACTTTGATTTTGTAGCCCACTGGTCATCTTCTCGTTTGTTTAAAGAAAGCGCTACCTGCGCTAATGACGTGTCTAATCCTAAAACTAACGGCTTTCTAAAACCAACTGATTTTAAATTTTCAACTGAACGATCAAGCATTTTTACTTCAACATCACTAGCACCGGTATAATTTTGAAATAAAAATGAATCATAAACACCTATAGCGTTATACCCTCTTATGAAAAACTCATTCGCTTTAGGAAACCTTTTTGACATCCCTAAAACTGTTTGCCCAAAAAGATTTCCACTGTGGCAAGTGGCACAGCTCATTGTAAATGCTTTTACACCCTTATGTTCAACTCTTGAATACCCCAAAAGATAATCAGGCCTCACTCCATCAGGATAAGCTATTTGAAATTCTTCTGGATCAGAATCTTTAGGGTATTCAAGCAGCCCAAGCCACTCAAACAAATCTTTAAAGCTTTCCACTTCAGCAAAGTTTTTAAAAATTTCGTTAACAACTCCTCTAATAGGGTTAAACGTTGTGTTGTCTAGTATTCCTTGAAGCGGCTCTTCAGGCAGTAAGATCCCTGTTACTGAAACAGGATAGCGGCCCGCATGGACCTGCCCTTTTTTAACTTTTAACACAAACTCTTCTTGTGGCAGCTCGTAAATATTTGCTCGCCCTGTTAAAGGCACCTTTACACCCTCATCCCAGTTCACAGCTTGTGATTTAAAAGGAAAGATTAAAACTAATAATATTATAAAAAAAGGCCCCATAAACAGGACCTAATCACGTTTTCCACTTTAAATACCCTAAAGAAACCTTAAAAGATCTCCTAGCGACCACACTTATAAACACCACCTGAAATGGTGATGTTTTGCACAATATTTTTGCCTTTTTTAGTCACACCGTTTGACTGGCTTTTGTCTAGAACAACAACAGTGTCCCCACCAAGCTTTAAAGCTTTATTCTTAAGTCTGTTCATCGCCCCTTTTTGCATAGAAGAAACCATAGTGTACTTACCTGTAATAGAGTTACCCTGACTTCCAACAGCTTCTCCAACGTATGTACAGCCTTCAGGCTCTGACTTAGTTATTCTAACAAGTTTAGCGTCTTTCTTTACACGAGCAGCTATGCAAGAAGTTAAAGAAACACAAGCGAATATTAATAATAATGTTTTAGTTTTCATTTCGTTATTTTAATAAGGTCATCAACAACAAACAAGTCCCTATACAGCCCTTATTCTAGTTTGGTGATGAGAGTGACATGTCAAACTTAGTGCCCCCAGCAGAAAAACAGCCACCACTGCTGGCATTAATGTATGCTGTAAAAATTTGCCCGTACCCTTCTATTCTTTTACTAAAAGGAGTCACTTTTATATTTCCATTAGCATCGCCTACAATGTTTCTGTTTGCTTCTCTATAGCCCTCTTCTTCTGTTTGAGGTTTTCTTAACTGCTCAGCCGTGTGGTATAAAAACTTAGTTTTTTTACTCTGGAAAATGTACTCGTAGTACTCTGCAAAGTCAGAGCTCACCCCTTTTGAGTCTAGCTCCTCAAAATCCTCGTCAGAAGAGAATATATGCACATGCCCAATATCAGAGTATATCAACTCTGATGCATAGCCTTGTTCTCTAATTTTTTTTATGTGCTTTTTAATGTTTTCTAAAAATGCATAGCTTGTTTTAATCTGATTAAATTCAAGCCCCCATGATGAAGCCTTTTCTTCCTCTAAAGAAAAAACCACTTTATTATTTTCTACATGAGCTCTATTTGGAAGACGCTTTTCGCTTGTATAAAGAGCTACTGATAAGTCTTTAATTTCTCCAAGGCTTTGTTCCCACGGAAAGTCTGATCGTTGAATAATTTGTTCTTGATTTGTTTGTGCTGAACACGCTTCCACGGCCTCCCCCGAAGCCTGTGCGCTAATTCCCCCTAGCGACATTGCGATTAAACTTATTACCTTTATCCCTCTTCCCATGGCCCAAACTACGGTATAGAGATTCTTTTAACAAAACGAAGTTTTTTCCAAAGCCCATAAGTTATACTTATGCTATTCTGTAAGTATTTTATTATTCTCCCAACAAAACACCAAAATAACCTCTAAACACTAAGTCAGCGAGACACAAACTGTCTTAGACTCCGTAAAAAACTTAATGGAGTCCTCTCCACCCTCACGGCCAAGTCCAGAATCCTTCACACCACCAAACGGCATTCTTAAATCTCTTTTAAGCCAAGTGTTCACCCACACAGTTCCTGCATCAAGCTGAGAGGCTACCTTGTGAGCTCTTTTAAGATCCTTTGTCCATATAGAAGCCGATAAACCATAAGGCGTTGTATTAGCCCATTTAACAGCATCTTTAGGGTACTTAAACGGGGCAATTGTTACAACAGGCCCAAAAATTTCAGTTTGTTGCATATCTGAACAGTCTGAAAGCTCGTCAATAATTGTAGGTCTAATAAAATATCCATTCTTTAATTCTTCAGGCAGTTTTATCTCCTCATCACCTGTTAACAAAACACCCTTATCTTTTTTAGCTTTTTCAATACAAGACTTCACTTTTTCGTAATGCTCTTTAGAAACAACAGGGCCACAAAAAGTGTTTTCATCCATTGGATCCCCAAGCACTAAAGCTTTTGTTCTTTTAACAAATTCAGCTTTAAATTCTTCAAAAACCTCTTCTTGCACGAATATTCTCGAACCACATAAACAAATCTCACCTTGATTTAAAAAAGAGGACTTAATAGTTGTGTTTAATGCTTTTTCTAAGTCAGCATCTTTAAAAACAATATTTGCGTTCTTTCCGCCAAGCTCAAGACTTAGCTTTTTAAACTGAGATGCGGCTTTGGACGCGATCACAGAGCCCGTCTTTGTTCCCCCTGTAAAAGAAATAATACTCACAGCAGGGTGAGTGACAAGTGAGTCTCCCACACTTGAACCTAAACCAAAAACCATATTACAAACACCCTTTGGAAGCCCCACTTCATCCATCACTTGAGCAAGCAAAAAAGCTGTCATCGGCGTTATTTCTGAAGGCTTACAAACAACTGTGTTTCCTGTAGCAAGTGCCGGGGCAATTTTCCAGGTCAAAAGGTATAACGGAAGATTCCATGGCGTGATTAAAGCTGCCACCCCTACAGGTTGTCTTAATTCATAATTTAAAGAGCCATCAGCCATTGTAGTTGATCTCTCTTTTTTATGAAGAATTTCTGTGGCAAAGAATCTAAAGTTATGAATCGCTCTATTAACATCCATTTTTTTAGAAAGCCACAAAGGCTTTCCAACATCCCTAGTTTCAGCCAGTGCAAACTCATCAAACTTTTCTTCAATTTTATCAGCAATTTTATGAAGCCAGTCTGCACGCTCTTCAACTGAGGTCTGACTCCATTTAACAAAAGCTTTTTTGGCAGACACAACTGCAGGAATCACATCCATAGCATCAGAATCTGGCTGAGTAGAGTAAATCTCCCCTTTTGCAGGGTTGTAAACATCCAATGTTTTTTTTGAAACTGAATCCTTAAATTCACCGTCAATATAGTTTTTAATTTCAACCATTCTATTTTCTTCCACGCTCATCAATTAAAGGAATAACTTTTTCTTTAAACAACATCATTGATTTTTTCACATCTTCATTGTCATGGTTGTTAAAATCAAACCACAACATCAACCGGTCTTTAGGATTGTATTTCTCTACTACTTTTTCTGCTATCTGCTCAGGACAGCCATAAATTGTATTATCAACTGCAGATTCCACCTTCTTTTGATCAATGGTTCCCGCCATTGCCTTCCAGTAGTTCTCCCAAGCTGATTTAGCTTTAAGTTTAGCTTTTTCATTTTTTTGCTCTGCAGTTAAACCCTCACTGTCATCAATAAAAACCATAGCTGTTCTAGGCATATACTCTCTTTGCCACTTCCCACCGTCTTGATGATAAGCCTCTGCCATTCTTAGGTGTGTTTCCTCAATAACTTTTGGAGGAGTAATTGATAAATTAAAAACTCTTGTTGGGAAATACTTATTACAAAATTTTTGAAGTTTCGGATCATGAGTTCCTATAGTCAACTGTAGTTTTGACATGTCAGCTTCTAAAGGGATTAAAGACAGTTTTTCAAATTCAAAAAACTTTTTAACCCTTATGTTTTCACCTTCAAAGTCACCAAAATCTTTTGCAAGGCTTGATGCTTTTCCCCAATCTTCTTTTGTTCTAAAGTCAGATTCACTTAAATGTTTTTGAGAAATGTCATCAGAACTTAACTCTTCTCCTGAAAGCAGCCTCATGAAAATTTCAGTCGCCTCCTCTAAAGCTCTTGATTTTACCATGTGCCAAAATGACTTTTCCCACTCATTTCTAGGGCTCACCCCATAAGGAGCGTTTGTAAAATCAAATCTTCCGGCCGCAAAACCAAGCTCTAGCCCTCTATCTTTATGTTTTGTAAACTGCTTTAAGGCCATAAATGTTTTTACAGCTTCAGCATGGGCAATCGGCCCCCCGTTACAAATAATATTTCTAATAGCTGAACCAACCTTAATACTCTTGGTTTGGTCATAAACAGCATTCGCTATTTGTAAGATGTCTGTATTTAGCCCAATTTCACCTTTAAACTCAGGAACAACCTTTAAAGAGGTTTGCTTTTGTGTTTGGCAAGAAAGGTGTGTTTCAGCAACCCATGCCGTTTCATACCCCAACTCATCCGCTAACTTTACTTGATCAAAAAAGTTAGCAAACATTTCATTTGTTGTTGGCGTAAAGCCATCTACCTCAGTCTGTGAAATTGAAAAAAACACATCATACTTCATTTTTCTCACCCCTTTAAATTGAACCTGTTCTACCACCATCAACTGGAACACTTACCCCGCTAATATACGAAGCCTCATCACTTGCTAAAAAACAGACGGCGTTTGCCACCTCTGATGGTTTTGCAAATCTTGCCATAGGAACTTTTGCTTTCCAAAGTTTGTGAACCTCTTCAACACTCACTTCAAGTCTTTTGCTTGTAGCTGCCACTAAAGCCTCTAAGCGGCCAGTTTCTGTATACCCTGGCAAAACGTTGTTAACAGTAATGTTGTCTTTTCCAAGCTCCATAGAAAGTGTTTTAGCCCACGAGGCTACAGCCCCTCTAATAGTGTTTGAAACACCTAAGTTTGGAATTGGAATTTTGACAGATGTTGAAATGACATTAACTAAGCGTCCCTGACCAACTGACTTCATTTGTGGAACTAGAGTTTTTAAAATTTCTTGCGCAGATAAAATATGAGCCTTAAACCCATCTTCAAAAGTTTCTTCTTCAGCTGCTAGCAAAGGACCGCCTTTAGGACCTCCAGAATTATTCACAAAAACACTATAAGATCCTGATTCATCCAAAAACTTACAAAGATTTTTAACTGAATCAGTATCTGTCATATCAACAAGAACGTATGAATGCCCCTCACCCTCTAAAGAGCTTAAGACATTCTTTAACTTACTTTCTGTTCTTGCTGCTAATGTTACTTTAACACCGCTTTTTGCCAACTTTTTAGCAACAGCCTCGCCTATTCCACCTGAAGCCCCTAGTACAAGAGCTTTCGTATTTTCTTTAAATTCCATGGAAAAACTCTAACATGGAGCATGCCCAGTATTGCGACTAGCCGCGTCCCAAAGCTCTTACCAAAAAACTACAAGCTTTAAAGCTGTTGCACTTGGATTTGTCCCCACAAGGTTGTAAAAACTTCTCATATGAGTCAGTTCTAATGCAAGGTTGATGTTTGAGTTTCTGTAAAAATGTATTCCTAAGCCTGCTTCAAAAGCCCAACCGTGATCACTTTCACCCGTACACACTGTGCACACACTCGCATCTTCAGAGTCCGACCACGAGTACCCAATAAGTCCAAGTAGGTAAGGAGAGTGTTTTAGATTGTTTACATAGTACTGTCCACCAAGCCCGAGCATTGTGCTATCAGCCCCACTGTCACTTGCGTTTAACCCCTCAAGATTAAGTCTTAATGCAAACTGCTCATCAAGGCCCCACAGGTAACCCAAAGACCAATTAAAACCGGACTGATCAGCATTTAGACCCGCCAAATAACCCGGGCCAAAACCAAAGTATACTTGCCTTGTCGCCTCTCTTTTAGGTGCACTGTTTACCGTTTCTGTTGTTAAGACTTTTTGATTAGTTAAAGCTGCTTTAACTAATCTTTCACAAACAACATCTAAATCACCTTCTGTTTTAGATTTTAATTTATCAGAGAATACAATTTGCCCATTTCTAGATTTTGAAAGTGTCATGATATAAGAGTCGCCAAGTTTGTGGACCCCAGGAGTCAGTGTCCACTGACTGTTCATTCTCTCTGCTTCAACAAGGTGTCCTTGATTTGCCACCTCTGATTTTACCAAGCTATATAGTGTGTCTAGAAGATTTGACTGGTCACCGTTTACAGTCCTTTCTATGTAAAATGAGTCTGCAAATGCAGCAGATGAAACACTTAAACAAATTAGTAAAATAGTCTTTTTCATAAAGAGCTCCTTTTTTTTATATAACTACAAACCGCCCTGAAAACGGTCAACATATGGCTTATCTACCACAAACCCTGTGAGGTTCCTTCTCAGCTGTATAAAGATTAAACCCTCAAGAAATGTTTACAGCTGTAAAGCTCCTCATTGATCATCAAAGCCCTCTAAGTCTTAATACTTAAAAAGGATCTATCAGTTTGAATTTATTGCGTTTTTCGCTCTTATTAACTTTTATAAGCTGCTATGCATTTGCAGGCCTTGATGTTGCACGTGAGGCAGCCTTTCAAAGAGCTGCCGATAGGTATTCAAACACAACAACAGGACCCACTCCCCCACCCAACAACACCTGCCCAACAGCACCGCCCCCACCACCAAGTGTTCCTTCTTCTACTTCAGAGCGAGTAGAGTCTGTAGACTTAAGAGTTTCTGAGGATAACGTTCGTATTGAAGACGAGATTTATTGGAACACAAATGATCTTGATGAGGACCAAACTCTTACCATCAGCCAAGCCCAAAAAACTTGGCAAGAGCTTCGCTCTTCAGGTCTTAATTACGGAAACAGTATTCACAAAAACATCTATAATGAAATCACCTCTGAAGATCACGACCACACTATTATTGTAAGCTCCAGTGTAACAGCTGTTGAAGATGAGCTTAATGGTGACAGCTTCAGGGCAAATCATAGGTTTGAATCTAAATTTGAAGACACTAAGATTTTATATGTTGGAAACATTCAGTTTGATGACTACTTCCATAATATTGACTCCACTATATCTATTGTAAACACCCAAGACTTTGACCCCTGCCTTCTTGAACCAGGTGCTGCTGCAACACTTAAGTACTCACAAGATGAGCTCTTTGCTCAGGGCCGCCTTGATTTTAATATTAACTGCATGATCACAAAGTCACTACATGGTGAAATTGGAGCAAGCTTTATATTCACAAGCCAAAATGGTGAGATCATACGAAAAATTGTTTTAAACGGAGAACTCACCTTAAAAGTAAGTGAGGCTTTAACTCTAAAGTATTCAGCCGAATACATTAATGGAAGTGACCCCATCGACAATCAGACTTTTGAGTCCTTCTCAAGTAATTCAAACCGCCGCAGAGGAGCGTTTAACATCGACCAGTTTTACTTCACTAAAAGAGATTTGGATGAAGGACGTCTTCATAAATTTAGTTTACTACACACAAAAAATACAGGGAAATGCTCTAGAACCAATGCACTTAGTCTTGGGCACATTAGAGACACATTTTCTGAAGGGCCTGTATTTTACGTTAGCCAATCTAGAGGCTGCACAAGCATTGACCCTGAAACAGGAAAAGAAGTCCTTAGAACAATAGGAATAAGCTTTAGTAACTTTTATCTTTATAATGAGTCTCCTGCTCCTATGTTAAACTTTAACCACAGTATTCAAACCGAAACAGGCTCTACTTTCTTTGGGGTTTCTGCTGCACACATCACACCGGACATACTCACTGGGGAGAAGCAAACAGTTCTTGAATTTGATTTTAACAAAGAGGAAGTCAAACCTAATGGCTCACGTAGTGAACGCGCGCTAAAGGTGGTTTACTCTCAAAATGACTCTTATATTGTTGCTGAACAAATTGTTGTCACCCCAATTATCGATGATGAAGCACGTTTAAAACTCCAAACACCTCAAGGTACAAGGTGTGGCACTACCCCTGCGCCGCTGGTCAGAATTACAGATCCTGACTTGTGTCAAAAAATAAACTGCTTAGAGCTTGGGGCAGGTTTAACTTTTACACTTGAAGGTGGAGTTTTTGTAACCGTCCGAGGTAAAACCATTGCAGATATTTGGGGAAGAGATTTTGAACTTGAAATTATCGCAGGCCTTCCCTTAAGCGGCCTAGGAGAAAATAAAAGTTGGGGCCAAAGCTTTAGTGGAAACACATCTCCTTTTATAGATTTTAGCCTAACACCTAAAGACTGTGACCCGTTTCGAGGTGAGCTTTGCATGGAACTAAATGGAAGAATAGAAG
>JBOEFV010000004.1:0-56934 GCA_050633065.1 Bdellovibrionales bacterium | reverse complement strand
ATCTCAACTTGTGAATGTTGAAAGACTATACGCGACCCAAAGACACTCTCTTACAAATGGGGGCGCCTTTGCGGCGTTAAAAGTAAATGGAACAGTAGTGACCTGGGGGAGCTCTTCTGACGGGGGTGACTCGTCATCAGTGCAGTCTCAACTTGTAAATATTCAAAATATTTATTCAACACTAGGTGCCTTTGCAGCTTTAAAAGATAACGGAACTGTCGTAACTTGGGGCTATGCAAGCGTGGGCGGTGACTCATCTCAAGTATTAAATGACCTTATAAATATAAATAGTATAGTGCCTTCAAGTAGAGCTTTTGCAGGGTTAAAGGCGGATGGAACAGTAGTGACCTGGGGAATGCCTCATAGTGGTGGGGATAGTACTGTGTTAAGTCTGGCTCTTTCTGAAGTGAAATCTATATCAAGCACAAATAGAGCGCACCTTGCACTACAAGAAAATGGTGGTGTAAAGGTTTGGGGAGAGTTTGGTTATGGAGGAGACATATCAGCTATTAAAAATGACTTAACTCAAGTTAAAGAAGTTTATAGTCATGGAACAGCTTTTGTGGCGTTAAAAGAAAGCGGACAAGTCCTTTCATGGGGAAAGTTGAACGCTACAAGTCATGCTCCAATAGAACAGCCGGCTAATCTGATAAACCCTAAAAAGATATTTGTTAACGGGGGCGGTGGTTTAGCTGCGATCTTGCAAAATAATACAGTTGCTACATGGGGAGACTTTTACCAAGGAGGAGATTCATCGTCAGTGCAGTCTCAACTTGTGAATGTTGAAGATATCCACTCAGTAATTGGAGGGTTTTCGGCATTAAAAGCAAACGGATCTGTAGTGACTTGGGGAAACGTAACTGTAGGTGCTCAGCCCACAAACGTTGAAAAGATATACTCAGGGAAATATGCTTTTGCAGGGTTAAAAGCAGATGGAACAGTGGTGACCTGGGGCAGCCCTACTCTTGGTGGGGACTCCTCATCCGTGCAGTCCCAGCTTGTGAATGTTGAAAAAATTTATGCAGCAGACAGGGCTTTTGCAGCTTTAAAGACAGATGGAACGGTAGTGACCTGGGGGCAGGCTGGTAATGGTGGGGACTCATCATTAGTCCAATCTCAGCTTGTGAATGTTGAGAAGATTTACGCAGGGGAATACGTATTTACAGCTTTAAAGACAGATGGAACGGTAGTGACCTGGGGGCAGGCTAGTACAGGTGGGGATTCATCATCAGTGCAGCCTCAGCTTGTGAATGTTGAAAAAATTTATGTAGGAAAATATGCACTTGCAGCCTTAAAGTCAGATGGAACGGTAGTGACCTGGGGCGACCCTGCTGGTGGTGGGGACTCATCATCAGTGCAGCCTCAGCTTGTAAATGTTAAAGATATTTTGCCTGGAGAAATTGGCTTCTTAGCCTTAAAAGAAGATGGGAACGTGCTATCTTGGGGACTGGGGGGCTATGGGGAGACGGTGAGTACTAAAAATCTAAGTAATATTGGGGGTTCGTTTACCGTTGCTAATGGTCACTATTTTTATTTTTTAAAAGATGGAAGTGTCAAAGTCCTAAAGTAAATAGAGGTCTTGAGAGGAATTAGAAAAGCCGCTAAAGACGGTGTTAAAAAATAAAGCCCCGCTTAGTTTTAAGGAGGCTTTTTGGATTTTAATAATTCTACTGTGATTTAGAACATGCAAGCATACTGCTCTGCCAAGCCTGAAGCTATAGCCATACTAGGAGTTTCTAAGCCCCCTGCTTTAAAAGAGATACGAGCTTCTTTATCAAGATCACCTTCTTCGGTCGCTTTAACTACAGAGACTAAATCTCCATTAGAATAAGATAGAGTGCTGCCTTTTGGGTAAAGAGGGGCAAGCTTTCCTTTGCTATACTGAACTGAATCTAGCTCTATTCTAAAATTGCCATTCTCACCATTTAAAAAGATAACTACTGGTTCTTGCTCCCAGTTTTTCATTTGGTTGACTTGGTAAGTGCAGGGGCTTCCATCTGGAGCCGTTCCCTCTAGGAAAACTAGCTTCTCGGGCTTCTTTTCTTTTGAGCTTGCTGCAAATAAATTAAGTGAAAAAAACAAACTAACTGTTAAAATTAAATACTTCATAAGATCTCCTTTTGGTTTATTTATAGATAAAATAGCACAGACTTCCTTGATTCCTTGTGATAAATGGGGCTTTTGTAAAAAGTAGCTGTTTCAAAAAGAAATCATAAAGAAGAAGTGCATTTAGGGTGAGCCTGCCATGGAATTAGGTTTCTCTTCGAATTTGGCCCTGTAAGTGGTCCTCTTTAGAGATTACTAAGGTAGTCTTTAAGACTGTTAATTTCGTCAGTTGTAGGTAAATACCCATCGGCCGGCATTCTTTCAAAAAACTGGGCGTGAGTGCCAATTCTATAAAAGATTTCACTCTTAAGGCTTCCTCTTGGATAGCCGGTCTTGCTAAGTGCTCTACTAAGTTCGGATTCATTATCAAATGGTATGTGAGGAGCGCCAAAGGAATAGCTGGTGTGACAGGATACACATCTAGAGATTAAAGAAGAATCAGAGTTCTTACTCTCTAACAGGTCAAGTTCCCTTTGAGCTCTCAGAGGCTGTGTCTTGGTGAAGTCTTGATTTAAAATCTCTTCTTTTAGCTCTACACAAGTTTTTTCCTTAAACTCAGGCATCGTAAACTTAAGAGCTTTTTTAAGTGTGCGCTTAAAAAATTGAGGCCCTCCAAATCTATGGTTAAAAGCAAACCTTCCCCCTGTTCCAAAGTCCATAGACCAGTCTTGAGTTGAAATGCCATAGGGGTGAAATATTAACTCAATGGCCTTTGCAAACTGTTTAGTTGAAATTTTTTCTTCAAGTTCTTGGTGTATAGTGCGCTTGTGCCAATTAAAAATTTTATTTGGAAGGTACAGGCGACCACATTTGGTTAAGGCGTAGAAGACTTTATTGTAATCTTTAGAAATTTTAGTTTCTTTTGCAAGCCTGGCAATTCGTAAAACATTTAAGTTTAAAAGGTGATCGGTAAAAACTGTTGTGAACTTGTTGGGGGCACCTTTTGGAGTCCCTATTGCGGGAAAATATACGCCTTGACGACTAAGCTGCATTGGTTTGAGCAGATTATACCTGGGATGGCTAGGGGCCACGTCATCTAAAAAAAGTTGGTACATTTCATTTTCAATTTTTGCATCATGAGTCATAACAGGGTCGTGCTTTGGGGACTTTGGATTAAAAAGCTCATGTCCACCAACAGCAAGGCTTGAGTAAGCGCCTGGCCATATGTTGTAAGGCTCCCAGTTGGGGCGAGGGTCATTTGTTAAGCGTGAAGAGCTTTGGTGGCAGTTCATACATTTTTGAGGATTATTTCTAGAAAGATTAAGTTTGCCATTTAAAAAACTAATTTCATTAAAGGTGAACTTTGCTGTTTGGGGGTTAAAGCGCATAACCTCAAGTTTTTCATAACCGTGGTCTTTAGGATCGCCGTTGTAAGTGATGACGGTTGTAGAGTTTGGTGAACTTAATAAGACCCTTGGGGACATGAAGCTAGAGGTTTGTAAGCTCCGGCTTTTATACATCAGAACGTAATTGTCAAAAAAGTGTGGCTCAGCTTTTTTTAATTCAACGAGTGTTGACTCGAGGTTTTGTAGGTTTTCTTTTTGATTTAAGCCTGCAATAAAGCTTTCAATATCAAAAACAGGATTTTTTAAAATATTATCTAACTCTTGATATGAGTGAGCCGAGTTAAAGCTTAAAAGTAAAGTGGTTAGTAATGATAGAAATAAAATCCCCTTAAGCATATGCACCCCCGTGAGTGTGCAGTCTTGAGCTAAATTAGCTAGAATGCAAAAAACAATAGTTTTTTTGAAAAATCTTTATGTGAAAAGAGGGGGTCTTAGAGCTATTTAGCATTAAGACGGGCTGTCCAGTAAGTAATCTAAGGCACCGCAGATGGCGGCCACTTGTGCTTTTGCACAGTCTTCATCATTAGCTTTAGGGCTGTCGGGATAGACTTCAGTGGTGCTGCAGTAATTTGCATTTGAAAATGCAGCACAGAGGTTGAGTTTTTTAATAGGATAATTGATCACGCCTTCTTGAGCGAGGGGCTCACCAATGATTTTTCCGTTATTATCAGCCGGAGCAATGTGTGTGATCTTTTTAACAGAATCAATCATTGCTTTTTGAAAGCCACTTTGTGGATTTTTAGAATCTCCTACAAGATAGAAGCCGTCAGGGATGTCCCAGATTTCTTGTGACTTTCCATCTCTTTGCTCAAGTGCTGGTCTAAACACAGAGTTGTCAGTGTCTGTGGTTTCATGAAGATCAATGTGAGCAAAGATATCAATCTTCATGGATTTAACCTCTTTCATGATGAAGTTGCACTCTTCAGAAGGGCCTTTTTCAAAAAACGAACGGTTTGGATCAACAGTGTTTGGGTTCCAACGGTTTATGGTTTCATAACCCCATGGGCTGATACAAGGTGCCACTATGATGTTAAAGTGATCTGTATAATGAGCAGCTTTTGCTTCTAAAAACTTTAAAGCTCCATGAACACCACTGGTTTCATAGCCATGCACTCCCCCTGTAATAAGTATGTTCTTCTTTGAACTGTCAAAATCCGAACTCTTTATGATAAATAAAGGGTATTTCTTGGGATTATATGAAAGAGAGCCGTACTGAATGACATCAAAACTATTTTTTAAAGCCTCTATTTTAGAAACAACCTCATCTAGGTAAGACCTTTTAATGGTTTGTTCTTTTAGCCAATTCTTTTTTTCTGTTTCTCCCCAGGGGGTTGTTTTATCGGCCATCTTAGCTCCCTATTTGTCTGTAAAAATATCTAAAACTTCATAAAGATAAAGGTCTTCTGTCTTTTCTCTAGCCCAAGGGGTCTTTCTTAAAAACTTTAAACTTGATTTAATGCTTGGGTCATTGTTAAAACATCTAATTTTTACTCTTTTTCCCATCTCTTCAAAGCCAATCTTTTCAACCAGCTCTGTGAGTATAAACTCTAATGTTTTTCCCTCTAATGGATCGCTCATTTTTACCGAAATTCACGAACAAGTGTTGAGTACTCTGATCTATCTAAGTTTTTAGACAAAACGCGAACCCATTCTTTTAAGGGGACGGCTTGTCTAAATGTTGAAGGGTCAATGGCGTAAAGTTCAGAAACACCGTTTCTGTTTACACAAAGAGTGGCTGTTGTGTGGTAGTTCCAACGGTAGGTGGTTCCAGGCGAATAAATAGATTGAAATTGAATTTTTACATTATCACTGTGACTAGGATATCCAGATGAAATGCAGGACGCTCCAGTTGCCCCGCAGCCCTCAGGGTCTTCAGCTTGAATAAAAGCTTGAAAGCCTAAAAGGTCATTGTGCTCTAAAAGGTCGTTGATTTTTTGAGCTCTTTCATAACAGCCATTGCGTGCGTTTTTGTAATCCATTTTAAAAGAAGGTCTGATGCTAATGTCATAGACCTGTTCTGCGGTATTTAGAGAGTAGGCTTGAGATGAAGGGGGGCAAGAAAAGCTCTCTGTGGCGAAACTGGAAGTTATTAAAAGTGTATTAAGAAGAATAAGAAAAAAAACGTGATAAGCTTTCATAAGTGGTTATGCCCTTTATATGTGGTTTCTAGGGTAAAAGGAGCAAGAGTGGTGCCAGCGCAGGGGCTGTTCTTTAGGCTTGTGTGTAAAGGACTTTTTAGAGGAGACAATTTGGGTCACAGGAGGATTAAGGGCGGGTTGAGTAAAAATAAAAAAAGGCACCCTTTTAAGAGTGGCGGGGATGAGACCAGGACGTGTCCGGATTTTTTATAATATTAGTACTCAGCGTGAGTTTCTTTGTATTCACTATCTGAGTCGATGTTAGCAGTATCACTTTCAAAATCTTCATCTGTGGATTCAACTTTGTGTAAGCCATTAGACTGTAAAGATAAAAAGTCTGATAAGTGATCAGTTAACTTTAATGTTTCATTAGTGATCTTCTTAGTCTCAGGACCAGAGTATGTCATTTGCTCTAGTAGAATCTTTGCCAGTACTTTGTTTAAGCGCGTGCTTAGGTTAATAACTTGAGTGTACTCTTTTGGAAGTTTTTGTCTTTTTCTGTCAGCTGCAATAGCTTCTTCAAGGCTTGTCTCTGAAGCTGTATCAACAAGTTTTCTAATATCTTTAATCGAGTGTTTTTTAACATGTGGAAGAACCTTATCCTGTTCTTCTTTTGACATTCTAATGAGTTCATTAGCTTGTCCGGCATTGATCTCACCTTGGCTACGAGCTTCTTTAACACTTTTTGAAGAAAGAGCGTCACGCTTAATAGCTCCACTGATCACTGATTTAGACAAGCCTAGCTTTTCAGAGTTCACAGCTGCAAATGATGAAGTGTCTGCAAGATCTTGTTCTTTTTTCTCAGCTTTTTCAGCAGTAGTTAACTTTTTAGTGTCCATAGATACTTTTGAAGCATCAGGGTTGAGTTCTTCATAGATTGAGCGGCCACGGTTTAAACATTTTTCAAATTGAAGTTTGTCTAAAGACTTACGAACTAGGTTTTCATCAATCGAGATAAGCTCTTGTTCTAAATCAGATTTTTTAACAACAGTAACTTCAACATCTGACCAGCCAAGCATTTTTACAGCAGAATATCTGCGGCCACCGGCTAAAAGTTCATTTTTCTCATTTACGCTAAGAGGGTGAATAAGCCCAACTTGCTCAATGCTCTTAGCAAGCATATCCACATCTGAATCTAATCGTAGGTATTGGTTGTTTGTTTTGATATCACTGAATTTCATTGTGGGCATGAGAGTACTCCTTAGCTGAGTGGTGGACTGATATTGAATCCAAAATCAGCTAGGCTGTCACGAATTAGATTCTTGCCTATAAGGGCTTGCTGTTGCGCGAAAACACAAAGCACTCAAAAAGTAAGCAAAGCCTGCTATCATGCTCGTTTTAGAGGCTTTTAAGGGTGAAATCTTTTGTATTATCTAAGGATTCCCTTTGTTGGTAAAATCACTTAAGTTAGGCAGATGCACCACTATAAAGTAAAAATATCATATAAAGGCTCTAATTATGTTGGGTGGCAATCTCAAGAGCATATCACTATAGAGACTGATAGGCCTACAGTGCAAAAGACAATTCATCAGGTGCTAAGAAAGATATCAAAGTATCAAGACTGTAATGTATCAGGAGCTAGTAGAACTGATTCGGGGGTTCATGCCCAAGGACAATTAGGAAAGTTCTCCATCCCCTTTGATATAGACGCTGATAAGCTTAAAATGGGTTTAAACTCATTACTACCAACTGATATTCGTATAATAGAGTGTGAGCCCTGTAGTGAAGACTTTAACCCCACTAGGATTTCAAAGCATAAAGAATATCATTACTACTTTTGTTTATCAGAAATTGAAAATCCCATATTAAATGATTTTGTAGCTCATGTTCCAGGTTCTTTAAACATAGAAGCTATGAGAGAAGCTGCAAAACTATTTATCGGAACACATGACTTTTTTAGTTTTTACAGTCAAAACTCTTTAGCTGCTACAACAGTACGTACAGTTACAACTTGTGAAATACTAAAAGCAAACTTCACGCCTTTTACAGAAGAAACTTATTATTTAAAAATTGAAGGTAATGGGTTTTTAAAACACATGGTTCGTTATGTTTCAGGAGCTTTATTTGAAGTAGGTAAGGGGAATGTGACTTTAGATGAAATCTCTGAGTACCTAAGTAATCATCAAAAAAATAAGCTAGGCAGAAAAGCTAAGGCTAAAGGACTTCATTTAATCAGTAACTAACTGCTCATAGCTTGCTAAAAACTAGATGTTTAACTATTAAGTTTCTATGGACGGCAAAACACCACTTTTTAAAAGAACAATAGCTTTAGTTTCAGCTATTCCAAAAGGAAAGGTGTTAAGCTATGGGCAAGTAGCTAGTCTTATCTCAGCTGAAGGCTGTGCAAGGCACGTAAGTTATATTCTAAGTTCATCATCAAAAAAATATAAACTACCATGGCATAGAGTGCTTAGTTCAACTGGTAAGATCTCACCTCATAAAGGCTATAGAAAACAAATCCTGTTATTAGAAAAAGAAGGCGTTGTTTTTAAAAGCAAAGATAAAGTAGATTTAAAAGACTCATCTTGGAAACCAACAAAAGTAGCCGTAAATAAAATACTTAAAGGAATACCTAAGCATGTTTCTATTTATGAGCGGTGAAGGAGATTAAATGAAAGTATTGATATCAGGCTTTGAGCCCTTTGGTGGTGATAAGATAAATCCCTCACAAGAGCTTATTAAAAAGTTAAAGGATCAGACTTTTGCTTTTGAAGTCCTTGGAGTTGTACTTCCTGTGAGTTTTGAAAATTCCTTTACTGTTTTAAAGAAGCATATTGATCAGTTTAAACCAGACTATGTAGTCTGCACAGGGCTTGCAAAAGACAGAAGTGGAATCACAATTGAGAGAATAGCTGTAAATGTAATGGAGGCTTCTATTCCTGATAATGATGGTTATAAACCACATGGGGAAAGAATTATTTCTAATGATAGTGATGGATTGTTTTCAACACTACCGATTGATTCTATATTAACGCAGCTTAAGAAAGCTGAGATTAAAAGTTCAATATCAAATACCGCAGGAACTTATGTTTGCAACAGTCTAATGTACAAGGTTCTATCTTACGGAAAAGAACTTGGTTACAGAGGTGGGTTTATTCATTTGCCACCCATACCAGGAATGGTTGAGGGTGATGATGTTATGGGTTTAAATCAAATCACTAAAAGCATGGTTGAGATTTTTAAGGTTTTAGAGAAAGATTTTGATTTTTAAAGATATAAAAGTGTAACCAATAGATGTGGACCGTGAAATAAAGTAGAATGAATTATTTGAGAGTCGATAGGGTCCGGGGCCAACGGTAAATGTCATGAAGTCAGATACGTATATTAACGGATACTTGAGAAACGAAGGCTAAAAGACTCAAGCGGAATGCCACAGTGAAAATGGATTTTCCGATAGAACCTCATGAAAGTGTTAAGTTGCTATATGCGCAGACGTAGTGAAGAGGGCTAGAGAATGAACAGTGATTTATTGTTTAAATCATATAGGTAAACTATGTAATGGAATACTCCGAAAAAGAACAAAAGCAGCTTAAAACATTTGGTGAAAAGCTAAAGGCTGGACTTTGGAAAAAACTGAGGAGAAGGGATGGCCTTCTTGGCAGCACCTACAGAAGATTGAGTTGGGCTAGAAGAATATTACCTTTTTAACACTTCAACGTCTTGAAAAGCTCTATAAGGTAAAATAATTACTTTCTGATCAGTTTACTCTCATCATTTTTATGAAACTAAGAATGATTAAATCGAGTGTTTTTAAGTCTGAAATCATTTGGCCGTGAAATTTTGCCACGAAACTTTTCCCTGGGTTCATTGTGTAAACGGATAAAAAGTGTTTTTCGCCACTCTCTTCATCAACAAGGTAAGGTGGGGAATAGGGTTGGATTCTATGTGCTGCAGGGTCTCTAAAATGTTTCCAGTGTTTTGTAGTATTTTGCGAGTTTTTGAGAGTAGTAACTAACTCATCGGAGCAGGCTGCCAGTATTTCTTTGCCTTGTAGTGTGATTTTCTGAGGATTTGTGACTCCGACGTTAAGCTCTAAGTTCACCACCCATGCCATATTGTCTAGAGCTCCTGTTATGCAGGTGAAGTAGTAGTTTAGGTATACATTTCGATCGAAAAGAATATGATCAATATCGTCTTCAGTTTTCGCATTCACTTCAACACTCAAAAAAGCATCAAATCTTTTTATTAGCTTTTTAAGTCCGATTACTCGACGGCCTAAACGATACTTAAGATAATCATGAGCTTCTGGGTTCTTTATTTGATCTATTAATTCAAAAATCTGTGTTTGGATTTGTCTGAAAGACCTTGTTAATTCGTGATACTCTAAATGTAGTGTATCCATTGAGGCTTTGTCTTTTGCATTATAAAAATAAGTTCGAGACACTCTTAAGTTCTCCTCTAAGTAATCAGTAGCCACATAAGCTGCAGTAACCATTACCGTCCAAAACATTGCTTGAGCAGTCATGAGACTGGCAGTCTTCTCTTATAATGTCATTTTCTTCCTTGCATAAAAAACAGCTTAATTTGTCCGTATCTTTTAAAACAGCAGTTTTTCCATCATAAGGCGAGTCTGGTGTATAACAAGTTGGACAGTAATATTTTCGACCATCTTTTTTAAAACCATAAATTTTACGAAGTAGGCTTCTTTTTATAAAGCTCTCCAATATGCAAAATTCCATCCAAACTATATTTTCAAATGTGAAAGGACTGCTTTCTAGAGAAGATAGTCCAGGAAGGTTGGCCATATAAGTATTTCTCTCGTCCATGAAGCCATTTTTTAGGAAGATAGCTTGTACAAAATTAATATCCTCAAGGACTTGTTGAGTTTCTAACCTTAAATATCTGGCAAGACTATGGCTAATTTTATTTCTATTGGTTCTTAGTTCTTTATGAAAGCCTTTAAACTTATCGTCCAAATTAAATTTAGTAAATGTATTGTGAATCTCTATTAATTTTGATGAATCGTGGCTGTAGTAATCTTCGAAGCTTTTTTTATGAGATTTGAGATCATTTGTTTGTATAAGAAGATATGGACTTACTTCGCATATTCTAGATTTAATAAAGCAATCAGTTCCTTGATGAAGCAGGAGAAGGGCTATTTTCAACTTGCCGGGAGAGTTTTCTAAGTGGAGTGAGGGTGAGTTTCCCTCCTCCTCTTCTTCATCTATCCCTTCTAGTGACTCGTAGAGTTCCAAGATCGCATCTTGGGCCATCATCGAGTATTCAACGCCCAGTTTGTAAAAGTCGCTGCCTTTTGGAACGTCGGTAATCATTCATTGCCCTCATGTGGTAAATAGTAATATTTCGGAATATAAATGCTAAAAGTTTACTTTGTAACTTGAAAAGTCTTATACCGAATCTTACAAATTCACACAAATACTGTGACTTACTGTGATCTAGTGTGACGTTAAATAAAAAAGACGATTTGAGGGCGTTCCCTAAGTTGTTGTTATTATTTGCTTTCTTATTGGAACTTTAAGCCAGCTTAAAATTTAACTGAATTGGTGGAGACGGGGGGAATTGAACCCCCGTCCGCAAACGATTCACATTAAGGCACTACACGCTTAGTCTGTAATTTATGACGGATATGAGGCGATAGCAGACAATCTCAACATAACCCTTTCCTACTTTATTTAAACTGGATGCCGCAGGTGAAACATCAAGTCTAGACCGCTAAAGTGGCGACAATTGCTAACCCCGCAGTCCCGGGAAAGCTTGTCGAGCTGTCTATATTAGGCAGCTAGTTGTAGATCGTTGCCGATTACGAGTTTGCATGTTTTTAACGAGGACCTCATGCTCCCCGGCGTGCTCCTCAAGCTGCAGCATCCACGTCGAAACCAAATGCGTCCCCAACGTGCTTAACAGTTCTTTAAGCGTAATTAGCTTAGCAAAGATAGTGTAAGGCGTACAAGAGATTGATTTTAGAGGCTTTATTTAGAAACAAGGCCTTTAGGCCTGATGGTGGGTGGTGATGTAGTGTGTAAGTTACTACTCAGGTCTAACTAAATAGGATTATATGTAAAAAAGCATAAAAAAATTAAATAAAACTATGTATTTTTACATTTGATCTTATAACTAGTTTATGTAATAATACATAAATGAAAGAATTAATAAAAAGACAGATAGCACAGAAAGTTGAAGAAATTCAGCGGTTAAGCCTGCATTTAAAGGGTGTTCCTAGTTGGATTCAGTATATTAGACAGGCTTTGGGGATGAGCCCAAAACAGCTGGCTGAGAGAATGGCTATTGCTGAATCAAGTCTTTATCAATTAGAGCGCCAAGAGTCTCTAGATAAAGCGAGTATAAAGAGTTTAAAGAAAGCAGCAGAAGCAATGGGCTGTGAATTTGTCTATGCAATTGTTCCTAAAACTTCAATAGAGGACTTAGTGCATGAACAAGCCCGTAAAAAAGCTCTTAAAATTATTTCAGATTCACAGCTTCAAATGGAATATGAGGATCAAGCTGTAAGTAAAGAAGAAACAGACAAGCAGTTTGAAGAACTTTGTGAAAAGATAAAGAATTCAAAACAGCTGTGGGCGGAGAAATAATGTATAAAACCAAACAAATTTTTTTTAATGATACGGCNNGGGATGGACATACAGTCTTAAGTTTAAAAGAGCGTAAGGGTCTAAAGTTATCACATATTACAAATATGAAAGAACTTGATGCGGCAGAACAAATGAATATTAACCAAGGGTTAATATGGCTGGATGAAGTTTCTACAACTGATTATCTCAATGAAGCTTTTTTTAAAAAGCTTCACAAAGAATTATTTGGTGAAGTTTGGAAATGGGCAGGGCAGTATAGAACTTCAGAGAAAAACATTGGAGTTGATTCATGGAGAGTGGCTTCTGAAATGAAGAAGTTCATAGAAGATGTTAACTTCTGGATTGAGAATGATAGTTTTGACTCATGGGCTGAGCTTTTAGCTCATTTTCATCATAGGCTTGTTTTTATACATCCTTTTCCAAATGGGAATGGTAGGTTTTCAAGAATAGTTACAAATTACCTTTGTTTAAAAAATGAAAAACCTTTTCCTTCATGGTATCCAGAGTTAAATCCTAAAGAAAGACGTGCTAAATACATTGGTGCTTTAAGAGAGGCTGATCAAAAAAAGTATACAAGTCTTGTGGAGTTTTTTAAAAGCTAAATCCTCTTACTCACCCACATGAGTCCTGATTTTCCTTGAATATTAGAAAAATCAGAAGAGCAGTGAAGGTGGGCTCTATCCCATACAGCCATATCACCCATCTCCCATTTAAAAGGAAGAGCGAGGCTTAGATTGTTGAAGTTTTGAAAGTCATCTTCTGATTCCCAGTATTTTGAAAGCTCTTCTTTTGGAGTATTGGTTTTACTCCAGTCTTTTATTTGTTCTAGTTCTTCAGGCTTTAAAGACTTAATGGTTTCAAGACTATTGGGGTATGAAATTGAGTGATAGCACTTTTGATCAAAGATTACTGTGTAGACTTCACCGTTTTCAGGAAAAACGTTTAAAGGGATGATTCCTTGTTTGTAAATAAGCTCTTCAGTGTCATACCCAGAGTCTGTGTGTATGCCGTAGGGGAAAAAATTTCTGTGAAAAGAAAATTCCATTTCATAATCTTCAGTGGCGATGTCTTTTAATTTTGGTCTAACAAGGTCTTCTAATATTTTCTTTAGTTCACTATTAGGGTGAGCCATTTTCCCAAGTGGTTCAGATTCTTTTGAAAGTAATTTTTCAGCTGTGCGCTCATGATCAGTATAGGCTTCATCTCTTACATTTCTAATAATAGTGAGTTCATCTTCAGTAAAGACACCTTTAAGTGTTAACGGCGTTTCTTCAAAACGCTGTACATCTTTAATAAGGGATTGAGACTTTTGCTCATCAATAGTGATCATATGAGCAAAATCTAGACTAGGATGGGGCGGTTGCCAATCAATAAAAGCCCATAGAATAAGGGTTTTATGAGATTTTAAGAGTTTTTTGAGCAGGGGGTTGTTTTTTAGATCAGTTATTGTTACTATTATAGTAACAATAAGGAGTTCACTTGAGTAAGGATAGAAGTTTATCTACAGCAATTCACATACTGGCGATTTTGGGTTTTCATAATTCAGAACTGATTAGCAGTGAGTATATTGCAAAAGGTATTAAGACCAATGCAGGTTTAATACGTAGATTACTTATAAAGTTATCTGATGCTGGTTTAGTGATTTCAGTTAAAGGCAAGGGTGGTGGAAGCCGCTTAGCAAAACCTACTCATAAAATAAGCTTAGAAGATATTTACATGGCGATTAATGAGAGCCCTTTATTTGGTTCTTTTGATAAAGAGCCCTTAGATATCTGTCACATCAGCTGTAATATGAAAGGTGCTTTAAATCAAATTTACGGTGATTTAGAAGACGGTTTAAAAAAGGATATGAGCAAAGTTAAACTTTCAGGGATTATGAAAGATTTAGAATAAAAAAAATTTTTATTAAACTGTTACTTATATAGTAACAAAAAGGAGAATAAAAATGAAAATAGAGAAGAAGATAGCATTCGTATCAGGTGCAAATAGAGGAATTGGTAAAGCTTTAGTAGATGAACTTTTAAAAAATGGTGTTGAGAAAGTTTATGCAGGAGCTAGAAGCACAGCTTCACTTCCAAACTGGGCTGATGACAGAGTGGTACCTATAGAGCTTGATATTACCAATAAAGAGCAGGTTGAAGCGGTTGCTAAACAAACAAGTGATGCAAACTTACTAATTAACAATGCAGGAGTAGCGTCATTTTCTAGTATACTAGACGGGCCGATGGACAACGTTGAAAGTGATATGAACACAAATTACTTTGGAACATTAAATATGGTTCGTTCATTTACACCTAACCTTGAAAAACTTTCAGAGGCTGCCATTGTTAATATTGTGACTATTGGTGCTTTTGTAAACTTCCCAGTTATTGGTGGCTACTGCGCATCTAAAGCGGCTGTATTTTCAATGAGTCAGGCTGCTCGTATGGAACTAGCTCCAAAAGGAATAGCTGTACATACAGTTAACCCTGGCCCTATTGATACAGATATGACTAAGAGTTTTGATGCAGATAAAACATCTCCAGAAGTAACGGCTGCTAATATTATTAGTGAGCTAAAAGCTGGGACTGTGGACATTTTTCCAGATCCAGGTAGCCAAGGAATGTTTGAAGTTTGGAAAAAAGATTATAGAGAATTAGAGAAAATGGTGAGCCAGTCGTAGGTAAACTAAAAGCCCTCTCTTTGAGGGCATTATTAAATATAGATTAGGAGACAAAATGTCAAAAATTCAACTTTACTCACTAGCAACACCTAATGGTCAAAAAGTTTCAATAGCTTTAGAAGAAATGGGGCTAGAGTATGATGCTCACACAATTAATATTATGGAAGATGATCAATTCACGCCAGAGTTTATTGCGATAAATCCAAACTCTAAGATTCCAGCTCTAGTAGATCCTGAAGGGGACTCTGGAAAACCTTTAAACATAATGGAGTCAGGTGCTATTTTACTTCACCTTGCAGAAAAGACAGGTAAGTTTTTACCAAAAGATCCAGGGGCTCGCTCTAGAGTCTTACAGTGGTTGTTTTTTCAAGTAGGTGGAGCGGGGCCAATGTTTGGTCAATTTGGACACTTTTATAAATATGGTAAAAACAATTGTGATCATCCTTATCCTGTTGAGCGCTATGCAAAAGAAACTAGAAGGCTTTTAAAGGTAATGGATGTTCAGCTTTCTAAAAATGCTTTTATTGCAGGGGAAGAGCTCAGTATTGCAGATTTTTCTTTAGCTCCATGGGTTGACGGATTAAGTAGGTTTTATGAGGCAAATGAAATACTAGAGCTGGATTCATTTAAAAATGTTGATAGATGGATGAAAATCTTAATGGCGCGCCCTGGATTTATTAAAGGTCGTGAGATTTGTGGGTTTAGTTAATTTTTATAAAGTCTGAAATTTGTTTTAAAACTACAGGGTCTCTAAGGATTTTTAAATGTCCAAGCCCTGTAGTGGTTATAAACTGATGATCTGTTCCGCTGATAAGGTTCTTAAAGTTTTCATATGAGCATGTGGGATCAGCTTCATCGTGAACCATCAAAAAATCATTTTGTATTTTATAAGTATGTTTCTCAGGTGAGAGCTCCATCCAAGGAACATCATATATATCAGAAACCTTGTTTAAAGCATTAAGTAACATTTTATTCGAAACACCGAATTTTTTCGTATTGATAAATAAGTTTTCAAAAAACTTTGTGGGTGCTGACATCATGATAATTTTTTTATTCTTTAAAATTTCTTCATCCTGATTCAGTACAGCCAATGCTCCCATAGAATGTCCGAGTATTGACTTTAGATTATGATCTTTTGAATGGATAAAATCGATAGATTTTCTTAAGCCATCAATAAAACCAAAAAGATGAGCCGTGTCGCCTTGTGATTTACCGTGTCCAATTTGGTCAAAAACCCAAACGTTTAAATTTTGTTCTAATAATTCGTTGATTAAATATGTGAATCTTACAGAAGTGTCAGCCCATCCATGACTTAAGATAACATGCTCATCGCTTTTAGCAAAAAAGTGGTGAAGAGCTAAATCACCTTTAATTGTTTTAACAGTATGAGTTTCATGGGGAGGAACCTGTGTTCTAAAATCATAGTTTCTTCTACTATAAGGTTTAAAGAGATACTTAAGGGCAAAGTCGGCACTTAAGTTTGGTGATATTTTTGCAAAAGTAGATGTGAAAGCCAGAAGAGCTTTAGGTTTAAAGCCCTGTGGTTTTTCTGTAGAATTGTAGAAAATTTGATCCATAAGAGTTTATTCTCTAATAATAGAGATGTAGTGAGCAAGTTTTTTGTTTTTGTGGCTTTTTTGCCTCGATCAAGGTCATTTGTGGCAATACAACGCCTATATGAAATATGCTTTTTTAACGTGTGATGATTTAAGTGACTATATAATTGATGATGATTTGGCTATAGATGCTTTCTCAGAGGTTTTTCCAAATGATCAGTTAGAGGTTGTTTCATGGTCTAAACCAGAAGTTAACTGGGCTGATTATGATTTTGCAGTGATTAGGACTACTTGGGATTACACGGCTCGCTTAGATGAGTTTTTATCAGTACTTCAAAAAATTGAAAAAAGTGGATGTAAGCTTTTAAACCCTTTATCTACAGTTGAGTGGAACTCTAAAAAAACATATTTAAAAGAGCTTTATAAAAAAGGACTTCCCGTTTTAACAAGTATTTTTCTAGAGAAAGAAAATATAGCATCAATAAAAAAGAAAGTGCTTTCATGGTCTGAAGAAAAGGTGGTTTTAAAGCCTGTAGTAGGTGCTGGAGCTGGTTTGATAGAGGTTCTTGATAAAGATCAATTATTAGAAAAATTATTAGATCTTCCTAATTGGTCGAATTGGTTTATTCAGCCTTTTGCTGAAGGTGTATTAGAGGGAGAGCGTTCCTTTTTATTTTTTAATGGAGAGTTCAGTCACTCAGTTATTAAAAAACCTAAAAGTGGTGATTTTAGAGTTCAAGAAGAACATGGTGGATCAACTCAGTTATATGATGCTCCTGAAGAGGAAAAAGAGTTGGCTAAAAAGGTAGTAGACTCTTTTGGAAGTGATCTTCTTTATGTTCGTGTAGACTTTATGCCAACAACTGATGGTTTAAAGATTATAGAGCTAGAGTTGGTTGAGCCGTCTTTATATTTTAGAATTGATCCTCCAAGTGCTTATAGATTCTTAGAGGCGTTAGACGATAAAACTAAGGGTTAGTTATTTCTGAAGATTTTTTCAAATAAAATGTCCATAGAGTCTTCAACATTTGTGTGTGGGGAGTGGTGATACCCTTCAGCAGATCGGGGTTGTCGCATTTCTTTAAAGTACCATCCGAATTTAAGTTTATTAACGGCCTCTAAGTAAATAATTTCTTCATGGAGTGAACTAGTAAAATAAATGGGAACTTCACGCTCTTGTTCTGTAAGCATGATTTCTTCAGCTTTAAGGCTAAACTGTTGAATAAAGTCATGTTTTGTTTCTTCAGAATCACGATTAAATAAAGGGCTTATAGTGTAATCAGCAACCTCGGATTTTTTTACTTTCGGTAGGCTTATCAGGTTAGAATATAGGGGGTTAGCTAGGCCTTCGAGTAAATACTGCATTTCAAGTGGATCAATAGCACTACTAGATGAAGTAGATGTCACCGTAGATATGGTAAGTGGAGGATTGATCAACTGTTGGATACTGTTTCTTTGTAAGTGGTGGAGAGCAAATGGATATTTGATTTCAGAGTAAGATTTGATTAATGGAACAAGTGTTCTCCAGTCTAGGTGAGAAAGAACCACTTCTTGTCTAGGGTCTATTAAGCGCTCCCTTAACTCTTCTTCAGAAAGCTCTACAAAGGGTATACCTTCAGTTACTTCAGTTTGATCCTCTAAAGGAGTATGATTTAAAACATCTTGCTCAATGGGTGCCCCACTGAAACTAGTGTTATCAGCTCCATCGATAAAACCGTCTCTTTCATTTTGTGCTATTTGCACCTCTTGAGGAGTTAATTCACATTCAATATAAAAGAGACCTCTTTGGACAATTCCAGACTCACCATCTTTGCATGGCTCTAACCTTATCTGCGGCAGGTTTACCTCAGGTAAAGAGTCAACAGCTTCTATTTCTTTAATTTCATTTAGCTTAAGAGGGTTATATGGTCTGAGTGCAAAAGGAGGGCGTTCATTTTCATTGGCCTCTGCTGTGAAGAAAAACTTATCATTAAATAATAGATAGTCTGTAAAGCCTTTGTATGTGAGTTCAATGTCAGAGTTTAAGATTAGTTTAAGTCTTGAGGATTCAGAGGTGGGGTTGTTGAGGTCAGGGAGGTTAGGTTTAGGGAAGAGTTGAATGCTCATGCCGCTGTTATTAAGTTCCAGTCCAGCTTCTGATATGGCCTTTAAGAACTCAAGAGGGTGCTGGTCTATATAAACTTTAAAGTCTTTAATTTTTTCGATGATATTTAAACGGTTAGACTCTGTGGAGTTATACTCAAACACCCAAAAGAAAGGGTGTGACTTATATATTATCCATGGAGCACTACGGAGATAAAGGCTAAGTAGGTTAGACAAGTAATTAATTTGGCTGTTAAGAACAATAATTTGTTGAGACTGAAGAATAATAGAACTTTTTAGGTTATTCACATCAAAAGCGTTTGGGAATAGATTTTGTGACGATTCTTGAACGAGTTTTTCAAGGCTTTCCATTGCTTGGATGTATCTTTGAGGTGTTGAGAGATTTTTAAAGTGAGCCTCTATTTCTGGGGTTGAAAAACTAAGTATAAGATAGTTGTCCTCATAAAATAGAGAAATAGGCTCAAGTTGGTATGGAGTAAGCTTTGTTACAATAGGGGAGATAAGAATATTGTATAAAGCAAACTCAAACTCTTCAAAGAAGCCATCGTATTTTTCAAGTAGTCCTTTTCTGATATTTCTACCGTCGAATACAAGCTGTGCATTTATCTTGTTTTTTAAAAGGCTGAGAGCCTGAGAGTCTCCATTTTGAAATCTTCTTACAAGGTCGGCTTCTTCAGGAATAAGGTTATTTAAAACTTCAGGTTTTATATAAGTATCAGTAAAAAGAGTAAGATTGATTCTATCTACTTGTTTAGAGTCCTGACCGATAGATTCTGAGTAAGCCCCACGACTGATTGAGCTTTGAGGATTTAATCGGTTACTTGTATCGATAGGGTCATTGTTCTTAAGTATATCAGAGTCACTAAAAGTGTCACACGTTGCTAAAGCTCCAAAATGATAAGCTTGATTTCGTGTTTCATAACCAAGATCAAAATTGTTTTGACCTATATGACAGCTCCAGTCCCTATGCACGTAAGAGGTGCCAGCTCTATTGATTCTTCGCATTTCAGTGGAATGGGTGAAAGCTGAAAAGCCTTTAAGAAGAGATTGAAATAAATCTCTCCACTTAAAAATAGCGGCTCTATTGTCTTCACTGACTCCATAGACTAAATCAAAAGTTTTTGAAGCTTCAGTATTATAAACTACAGGTCTAATATGATCTCTAAAAACTTGAGTTCCTAATTTCCACCCTGAAGGAGCTGAGAATTTTGAATCCACAAATAAAGAGAGAAATAGTGATGTCTCACCTATACAATTTGTACAGCCATTTAAAAGAGCGTCAGTGAGAAGAGTGCTTTCTGTGCAATAGTTAATATCTTCTTTATCATCTAGGTATACCACCTTCATAACAGAACGCCAATCTACAAAAAATCTTTCGGAGCTAGATTGTTTTTGGATTTCTGATGTTTGTGCAAGTATAGAATTATATCTTTCAATAGCTTTATGATAATCAATAGAAATATTTTTTTGATATTTTAAATAAGCCCATTCAAGTATGATGATGAGTTCACCTAAAGCAGTTTCACTAGGGCGGTTAAAAATATATTTTTGTAACTCTAAAGAGGCTTTTCTTATTATATGCCCATCTGAAACAAGCTCTTTGATTCTGTGGCAAGAAAGTTGAGACTTAAAGTGTGTAGAGTCTTCGAATTTTAAAACTATAGGCTCCCATAAAGAGCCTGGAGTCTCTGCTCCATTAGTAAGTGAAAAGTAGATATTTTGTTCAGAGAAAGATGCAAAAATACTAGAATTATTTAACGCCTTAGAAAAATTTAGATTGTTAGCTTGTTTAAATGAACTGCCAATAGTGGAGTCTTTGATTTCAAGAGGGAGTGTCTCATTATGATACACAGTGCAACGTTCTTGTGCATATGCTGAGTAGCTGCAAAATACATATACGGTAAGAGCCAATACAAGCCTGAACATTTCTCATCTCCCTGGATAGCATAAATAGAGCAAGTAAAATGCCAGTTTACGTGAAACTGGCAAGTTCTTTAGGGTTTGAGGCTTAAAGTGGGTAATTAGCGGACTTGTAACTGAGGTCTAGAGTAAGACAAGTACTCATCAATATGAAGGTTGTAATCGTGAATATCATATTGCCAAGGGATGATAATATACTCATCATCTTCAAGTACAGAGCCTCTTGCAAGTTGAGGCGGGTTGGTTTCATAAAGTTGAAACTTCTGGTTTAACTCTTCAAGACGCCAATTGTCCTTCGTACTGTTCACAGCCTCTAAATAAATAACTTTTTCAAAAAGGTGATCTAAGAAGAAATAAGGAATCCTCTCTTTTTCTTCCTGTCTTGCAATGTACTTAGCACTTTGTGTAAGGATATCGATTAACTCGGTAAACATTAAGCTTGAGTCACTAAGGAGCCCTTCAAGATTTTTAACACTAATCTTTGGGAGTCCCGCTAGGTTAGAGTGAATGATGAAGGAAAAGCCTTCTAGGTTATCATTATCGTTTGAAATAAGGTCTTTGATACTTTCACGTTGTGCATGATGGAGAGCAAAAGTATTTTTAATAGATACTGAAATAGGGGTGCCCATTATCTTAAGCAAGTCCTCCCAATCATTGTGGTCCAAAACGACTTCTTGTCTAGGGTCGATCATATGTGTTTTATAATCTTCTTCAGTCCATTCTTCGTGTTCTGAAAAGTCAGATGTATCAGCGTCATCCGAAGGTTGAATTGTTTGTGCTGATTCGGGAAGTTCAATAGAGTCTCCTTTGTCGTCAAGGCCGCTCTCAAGTCCATCCTGATTTTCACCATCACTTTGTGCTTCAGTTTTTTCAGAAAAGCACTCAATATAAAAAAGGCCTCTTTGAATCATCCCTGTCTCACCTGGTTTACAAGGTTCAATGTAAGGGTTTGTCGGTAAAGTTACAGAGTGTTTGGCTTCATAAGTTCTTTCAACAGCATCTTTTATAAGAATTGGACTATAAGGCCTAAAGAGGTTGATCTATTTTACCTCTTCCTCATTGGGCTCCGCTGTGAAGAAAAACTTTTCATTAAAGAAAAAGTTGTGAGTAAATTTTTTATAAAAATCCATAGGAAAGTCAGGTGTGACTCTGTCGTCTTTAAGAAAATGGAGGAGTACAGAGTTGTCAAATTGATGATTTGCAAGGTAATAAAAATTTATTGGGTTTGAACTTTGATATACTTCTTGAGTGGCATTCATCGCTTCAATGAAAAGACTAGGGTTTTCTTCAATCACATCTTGATAATCCAGTAATTTTATTAACTTTGGAACTTCTTGGGATAAGAAGGTATACTCTACGATCCAGTTTTCATCAGCGGGGAGATTAGTTCCACGTTTTAAAATTTTATTATACTGGTCAAGGCCTGCTATAAATGAAATGTAGTAGTGTCCTCGTCGAGTTTGATTTTTTAAAGAGGTTTTTAAATCATCAGGGTTAAAAAAACTATTCGTAAGGTTTTCTAAGTTATCAGTTAAGGTGTTCTTTAGACTCAGCAGCACTTCAGCATAGCGGTCAACAGTGTCTAGAGATTGAAACTGTTGAAGAACCTCGGGCTTATTAATGATAATGTTGTGACCAAAGCTGTTAAAAGAAAAGTCAAAGTCAGAGTATGTGTCTTTAAACTCCGCTGGGAGAGGTCTAACCGGTTGATCGAGTAGGGTTTTCTCTTCAAGTTCATCAATTTTATGATCGTATTTGCCAAGAATACCCTTTTGTATTCCAAGCTTGTTTAATAGTCTTCTGAAGCTAAAGTGACGAAGGACTTCATCGGCACCAACGCCTTGCTCGACATAGGTTGAAACAATTTTAAATTCATAAGGAGTTAAGTTGTCTCTTATAGGGTAATAATATTTTTTAAAAAACCTATGTGGTGTCATGCCGTTACCATTAAGATAAATAGTAAGGTCTGTTAGTATTTCATCGGCATCCTCAGGGTTATCAGTGCTGTCCCTATGAAAACTAGAGTTGATTCTAGTAGAGTTGTCAGTACTCTGGCGAAGCTGATCACTGTTGTCAGCAAACCCAGTAGATGTTTGAGGGGGGGGCGAGCGTATTTTGTACGGCTTCTTCGCCAAGGTGCTCTTGGGTTTGTGTAAGATCCTTGCTGATTTCAGCTAGTTTTTCTAAAGCTCCTTCTGGAAGATCTTTTACAAGCTCGACTATTTGTTCTTCAGTTAAAGCACTCTCATTTTCAGCTCCTTCTTCTTGAGCTGTGAGTAACTCTTTAAGTTGCTCTAGTGCTTCACTGAGAGCTGATTGGGTAGCCTCTTCTTTTTCTGCGGCAGCCTGAGCTTCCTGTTGTTTCAGTCTATCTTCATTATCTAGCTCTTCTGGCTGTGGAGCATCAGAAAAGGACTCACAAGCTCTTAACCCTGAAAAATTTTGGATTTGGTGCCTTGTTGTGTAACCAAGGTCAAAAGATTGTCCGCGACATAAAAAAGAGTTGTGAGTATAATGAAGTCTGTCATCAACTTTTCCCTTCTCTGCAGAGTGTAGAGTGAGGTCATACCCTCTTAGGATGGGCTTAAGAGACTCTCTCCAAGGTAAAATAGTGGCGCCAACTTTATCAAAAAGTCCATATGTAAGGTCAAAAATTTCTTCTGTAGTCTCATTGTGTAAAATTGGGCGAGCATGATTGCTAAAGAACTGATGTTGAAGGTTCCAACTATCAGGAATTGTGATATTGCTGTCATGTAATAAAGATGTAAATAAAGACGTTTCTCCAATGCAATTGGTGCAACCGTTTAAAAGGGCTGAAGTAAGCATGGTTCTTTCAGTACAGTAATCAGCATCTTCTTTATTATTAGAGTAGATGATTTCTAAAACAGCTTTCCATGTGACAAAGAATTTTTCAGGATCATCTAAATTTGGAATAGAATTTATTTGATCTAAAATCGATTTGTAGTGATCTAAAGCTTTTTCACGATCAATCAGAGTATTTTTCTTATATTTAAAAAAAGCCCACTCTAAATTGATAATGGTTTCGCCAAGCTTTTGGCTAACAGGTTTGTTGGAAATGTACTTTAACAGATTTTGTGTAGACTGCCTTGAAACTTTAGAGTCTTGAACCACTTGTTTTATTCCTTGGCAGCTCAAACTATCAAAAAATGCTTTTATACTGGAGTATTTAAGTATGATTGGTTCCCAGTTATAATGTGGGTTTAAGTGTTCTTGAAGAGAATGTACATTTGAATAATCCACAACAGTAGGTGTGGGGCTGATAAAATCTATATCTGCTCCATTTACCGTTGAGGTGATTATAGTTCCTTGATTAAAAGAAACAAAAATAGAGGTGTCTGTTAAAAGAGCTGCAAATACTCTAGGGGACTCAATGGGGCTTGAATTGGTTTTAACAAAGTTAACATTTTCAGAGTTTGTGAAGTTAAAAGTCTTTTCTTCATTGTGGTATATGGTGCAGGTGTCCTGTGCAAAAGATGAGAGACTGTATACTAAGTAAACACTCAAATACCCTATAAAGCGTAACATACAAAATCTCCCTTAACTTACAGGAATATAAGCAATTGAGGTGCCAAGCCCTATCCTAGGTGTGCTCAAGTTTTATGGGGTGCTCGATTAAAAAGAAGGGTTGTTTTTATAAAGTTCTGACTTTGTAGAGTAGCAATCAGCTAGTAATGCGCCATCATTGAGTTTTTTCTCAGTAATTTTTCTATCAGGTAAGAAGCTCTCAACTAGGCCCCAAAACCTTTTAGAGTGGTCCTGGTGTTTTAAATGAGAGAGCTCATGAACTATGACATAGTCTTGTATTTCATTGTCAAAAGCAGCGAGTCTCCAGTTTAGATTAACACTGCCCTCAGAGCTACAACTTCCCCAGCGTGTTTTTTGATTTCTATAAGTTACAGAACGAGGAAACAGGTTCATATGATTTGTCCAATAAGTTACTTTTTCGTTTAAAACTTCAGATGCTTTAAGTTTAAAAAAATATAAAAAGCTTTCATGAAGTTTTACCTCTAGTTCTTGGGGATCTAACTCATGCCATGTTAAAGGGTAGAAGTACTCAAAAGAGTTTTCCATAAAACGGATATGAGCTTTTTTTGTAGAGCTTGGTGAAAGAACTAGTTTTAGGTTTTTGCCGTTAAAAGGAAAAGACTCTCCAGTTTGCCATTTTTTTTGAGAAAAGCGCTCTCTAATTAAGCTGTTTTTCTTAATTTGTTGTTGAATCCATGGCTGGTGTGGAGCTAAGAGGTTTAGAATATCTTGATCATTAATAGATTTATTTGCGGATATTTTTAGCACGCCCTCAAGACTCACATTAAATCTGAGCCCTCTAAGGCCTGGTTTTCTAGTGATATTGATAGGATATGGAAGATCATCAAGCAAAGTGGGCTTTTGCTGAGCTTTTTTGTCTGATTTTCGAGCACTTTTAGAGTTTTCATCGGGTTTTTTAAAGCCCATAAACTCAAAAAGTTCTAGTTGTACAGTTTCAAATAAACCCATGAAGAGAGTATAATGCAAGGTCCTTACACTTGTCCAAAGCCTTAGGCTGTTTTAGTTTACAAAGCGTCAGGTCCCATACAATGGCGTACTTTGCCAACCCCGTCAGATCCGAAAGGAAGCAGCGGCCGTAAGGAACACATGTGATATGGGTAACCTGGCACTTTTTTCAAGGTGGTAGGGGAAATGTCATATCAAGTAATAGCCCGTAAATGGAGACCACAATCTTTTACAGATTTAAAAGGTCAGTCTCCGATTAGGCGTACTTTGATGAATGCTATCAAAACAGATCGTCTACATCATGCTCTACTTTTTACAGGACCTCGTGGAACTGGGAAAACATCTACCGCAAGAATTGTTGCAAAAATCTTAAGGTGTACAAATTTAAAAGAAGATCAGAGTCCATGTGATGTGTGTGAAGACTGTGTTGAGATTTCTGCAGGAAGAAGTCTTGATGTTTTAGAAATAGATGGAGCTTCAAATAATGGAGTAGACTCAATTCGTGAACTTCGTGATCAGGTTAATTTTAATCCATCATCTGGAACAAAGAAAATTTATATTATTGATGAAGTGCATATGCTTTCAGGTAGTGCCTTTAACGCTCTTTTAAAAACTTTAGAAGAGCCTCCTTCAGGGGTTTATTTCATCATGGCAACAACAGAAGCTCACAAGCTTCCAAAAACTATTCTTTCTCGTTGCCAAAGATATGATTTTAAACCGGTTTCCTTTACTGAGGTCATTCAGCTTTTAAAAACTATTTGTGAAGCTGAAAAAGTGGAGTTTGAAGAAGATGCATTGTTCCTAATTGCTCAAATGGGTGAAGGAAGTGTGAGAGACTCTCTAAGCTTTTTAGATCAGTGTATTACTTTTGCTGGAGGAAAACTTACAAAAGACTCTGTAGTTGAAAACCTTGGGGTTACAGACATTGGACACTTTAAAGGTGTTTTAGAAACTTTAATTGGTAGAGATTCTGCAAGGCTTGTTGAAGAAATTAAAAACATTAAAAGTTTCAATATTGAACCTCAAGCTTATTTAGAAGAGCTTGTGATCCACATTAAAAACTTAATTCTTTTTAAAGTTGATGGTGGAAACTTACAAAAATCTGAAGATTACTCTGAAGCTGAGAAAAATATTTACTCAGAGCTTGCGCCAAGCTCAGGACTTGAAGATTTATACATTCTTTTTGATATTTGCTTTAAAGGAACCACTCAGCTTGTGAGATCCTTTAACCCGTCAGTTCTTTTAGAGATGACGTTATTAAAAGCTGGAACAGCTCCTTACTACAATGACCTTTTGGGTTCTGGTGTGCCAGTAGTGACCCAACAACCTGCAAAAACACCAAATCAAGTTGTAGCAACAGCAAAGCCAACACCTCAGTATAAGCAAACAACTCAACCTGTTTCAGCTCCAATGCCGCAGGCTCCAAGACCAGAACCTCAAAAGGTTACCTCTCAGGAAAAACCAAGTGGTTGGAAAGGCTTTGTGGCAACGCTTAAAATGGAAGTCCCTGTGATAGGAGCAAAGCTTGAGCTTTGTCAGTACAGTTATGATCAAGGTAGTAAGACTCTAAGTTTGGCGGTTGATGCTAAAAATGCTTTTTTAGAAGAGCAGGTAAGTGGAAAAGACTTTTTAGCTCTTGTTGAAAAGCACCTAGTCTCTTTATGGGGGCCTGGGCACACAGTAAAGTATGGAATGGGTGAATCTGAAGATGTGGAGCTTAAACCGAGTGTTCAGGCTGTTCAAAAAAAAAATCATGACGAAAAACTTGAGAAAATAAAAAAAAACGTTGAAAATCATTCAGTGATTAAAGCGATGCAATCAAAGTATAAAGTTGAAATTAAAGAAATTAAGGAAAGTAAGTAACAAAGGGGTTATACATGAAAGGATTCGGCGCAGGCGGAATGCAAAACTTAATGAAACAAGCAAATCAAATGCAGAACAAGATGAAGAAGGTTCAAGAAGAATTTACTTCAAAGACTTTCACTGGGTCTGCAGGTGGTGGAGCTGTTGAAGTTGTTGTAACGGGAGAGTATTTCATCTCTACAATGACGGTTAAACCTGAAGTATTGGAAAGCGGTGATGCTGAGATGATGACTGAGATGATTCAGCTGGCAACAAACGACGCTATTAAAGTTGCAAAAGACGCTTACAAAGTAGAAATGGAAGCTGTAACAGGTGGTGCAGGCATTCCAGGAATGTTTTAAGCAGTGTCTTTAAAAGTTCCTTCTATTGATCGATTAGCTCATGAGCTTTCAAAGCTTCCAGGTATTGGTATTAAAACAGCCCAGCGCCTTGCTTTGGGTATTATTAAGAAAAATGAGCAAGAGGTGGAGTCTTTAAGAGAGGCTTTGCAAGATGTGAAGGAAAAAATTAGAGAATGTGATGAATGCTTTTGTTACACTGAAAATGAAAGCGTTTGTGATTTTTGCTCAGACCCAGCTAGGCAGCAAAGTCCAATTCTTTGTGTGGTGAAAAGCCCTACAGATATTGCAAAAATTGAAAGCTCAGGAGTTTTTAAAGGAAAGTACCATGTGCTTCATGGTTGTATAGCTCCACTTGATGGAGTTGGTCCTGAAGACTTAACGATTACTGAGTTGGTGAATAAAGTCTCAAAGATGAGTGGGGACGGCTTAAATGAAGTCGTTGTTGCTCTTGATGCTGATATGGAAGGGGACACAACCTCTCTTTATATCAAAGAGGTCCTAGGGGATTATGAGGTTCAAGTTACAAGGCTTGCTCATGGTGTGCCGATGGGGTCATATATCGATTTTGTGGATCAAAGAACTTTAGGCAGAGCCTTAGAGAACAGGGTGAAACTGTAGATGTCTTTTATCAATTATAATAAAAAAGAAATTCATTGTAAGGTGGTTTATTACGGCCCTTCTTTAGGCGGGAAGACTACTAATTTACAGTGGGTTTATAAACAGCTTCAAGAACTTCAAAAGTCAGAACTCTTCACTCTTCCAACGGATACAGAAAGAACTTTATTCTTTGATTTTCTTCCACTAGAGGTGGGTGAAATTAATGGATACAATGTGAGGTTTCATCTTTATACGGTTCCTGGTCAGGTTGTGTATGAGGCAAGTAGAAGGCTTATTTTAAAAGGGCTTGATGGAGTGATTTTTGTGGCCGACTCACAAAAAGAGCGTTTAGAAGAGAACAAAAGGTCTTTTGAAGGTTTAAAAGCAAATTTAGAAAGACAAGGTTATAACTATAAGAATCTGCCTTTAGTAATGCAGTATAATAAACAAGATCTACCTAATGCGATGTCAGTAAAAGACTTAAGATTAGAGCTTAATCAAGATACATTTCCTGATTTTGAAGCTAGAGCACATGAAGGTGCTGGAGTGTTTGAATCATTAAAAGAGGTTTCTAAGCAAATTATTGCATCTTTAAAAAGTGGTAAAGTAAACTAGCTTTGAAATCCTTATAAGTGGGGGCTTTATGGAAACCGTTGATCAGTTAAAACAAGAAATCAGTGAACTTAAGAAAAAACACAATGCCTTAGTGTTTTCGCATTACTATGAGGATGGTCCAATACAAGACATTGCTGATGAGCTTGGGGATTCATTATTTTTAGCGACTCGAGGGTCTGAAGTAAAAGCTCCAGTTGTTGTGATGGCAGGAGTTGTTTTTATGGCTGAAAGTATTAAAATTCTTTCTCCTGAAAAAACAGTTCTTATTCCAGATAAGAATGCTGGTTGTTCTTTAGTAGATCACTCTCCTTTTAAAGAGTACAAAAAATGGAGAGAGGATAACGCAGAAGCCATTATGGTGAGTTATGTGAATAGCTCTGCAGAAGTTAAGGCTTTAACTGACATTACATGTACTTCAACAAACGCTGTAGACATTATCAATGCTATTCNNGACCTAAAGACCGTAAGATTCTTTTTGGACCAGATAAAAACTTAGGAGCATATTTGGCTAAGAAAACTGGACGTGAAATGAAGCTTTGGCCAGGCTCTTGTCAGGTGCATGTTCTTTTTTCAGCAAAAAAGCTGATGGATTTAAAGGGGGAGCACCCTGATGCTGTAGTGATTGCTCACCCTGAATGTGAAGAGAATGTTTTAAGACTTGCCGATAAGATCGGGTCTACATCATTCTTGCTTAAAGAAGTTCAAGAAAACCCTGATGGGAAGTTTATAGTTGCAACAGAGGTTGGGATTTTTCATGAGATGAAGAAGAAAAGCCCTGGTGCAACTCTTATTCAAGCTCCAGCACAAGGAAACTGCGCTTGTAACGAGTGTCCTTTTATGAAAATGAACACACTTGCTAAAATTAGAGATGCATTAAAGACAATGGACCCTCAAGTTGATGTGGCTCCGGACTTAATTGAGCGAGCAAAGGTTCCTTTGGAGAGAATGATGAAGGTGACTAATGGTGAGCAGATCCAGTGGCCGGAGAGATTTTCATGGTAGATTCTAATATCTGTTTAAAAACTCCACTAGGTGAAGTTTTTTTATCTTCTGACTGGTCAAGCGCTCAAGAGGAGTACCGCACAAAAATACGTACAGAGCTTTATAAGAAGACTAAAGATGCTAGTTTTTTAGATTTAGAAAAAATTCCAGAGTCAGATAAGTTTTTTGTTTCAATAAGCCACTGTAAATCTTTAGGTGGTTACGCGCTACACTTAAAAAAGAAAATTGGTTTTGATGTGGAAGAAATCAGTCGAATTAAGCCTGAAGTGATTAAGAGGATTTCAACAGATAAAGATCGTGAAATTTTTAAAGAGGAGAGTTCTCAATTTTTGTGGGTCATTAAAGAGGCTGCGTTTAAACTGATGTCAGGTGTTGTTGATGTCATGACAGAAGTAGAGGTTGAGACTTTAGATAAAGTTGGGGAGAGGTCTTATCTTGGAACTTTATCAGTAAAAGATATAAAAGCAGATTTTTTATGTGGTGAAGTGGGAGAGGGGTGTATCTTCTCTTTAGTAAAGAGTGAGGCTTGATATGAAAGATAAAGTGTTTGTATGCCAAAGATGTCAGGTGAGACTTGAAAAGGTAAAAGACTTTAAAGGGGTTTCTTTTCAGTGGTCAGCAGAATCCTTTAAAGAACTTAAGCTTCAGTTTCTTAGACTCTTTAATCAAAAGCCGGCTAAAAAAGTGGTTTTAACATCATGCCTTGGTTACTGCCCTGAAGGTAAAATTTCCTTTGAAGAGACAGAGGGTGGGGTTTTAAAAGGGGAGAGCTCTTATTCTCCAGATTTGAATAGAGAAGACGTTTTTAAGCTTTTGTTTAAGTAAACGCCCTCAAAGGCGCTTTAAATAGATTTGAGTGGGCTAAGTTCTTGCAATCATTAGGGTATGAGAGCTCTTGGCCTGTACTTCTTATTAAATATCTTTCTTCTGTCCGCTCAGGCCTCAGGCTCTTTGTTTTGTTCCCACATTTTAAAAACACCAAACGCCAGAGAGGCTTTGAGTATGTTTGAATTTCCGGAAAATGCAGAATTTAGAACAGTTGAGCCTGTTTTAAAAAGAGCAGTATACGAGGCTTTTGGCGGGAAAGATTATTATACAGGAGAGAGTATTAGTATTCGTGAAATGACTATTGATCATGTAGTGCCAAAATCAAAAGGCGGGCCGAACAATATTTTCAACTATGTTCCTACAGTAGAGTCTGTAAACCAGGAAAAAGGTGCTAGTTTTGTATGGGCAAGGGAGAGGAAAACATTATCTGAGATAAGAGATGTTTACGGCCCAAAAGTTATGGAGTTGTTAAAAGAGCAAGGTGTTTTAGATTTAAGGAGAGGAACACTTGAAGCGCTTATGATTAGAGGGCAAGAAGTTAAAAAGCCTGGGTATCATATTCTGTTTACAGGCCTAACTCGTGACGCCAGAGAATTTATAGACCATGTGTTTAACGAATTTTTTCAAAAAGGTGAAGCTGAGAAAAGTGAGATTCAAAGAACTGGTGTCATCAGGGTTTCATTGCTGAAGTTTGATGAAAGAGAAGTTGAGCACGCTTTAAGTGAATTTAGATACAACCTTGATTACGTAAGTAGAGAGTTTAAGGAGCGCCTTGAAGCAGAGGGTGAAGTTGTAGAGTTGCACACTGAAGGCTTTAGTTTTTCAGCTAGGGCGAAGGTGGATGTCAAAATTCATCCGGAGTTAATAAGAAAGCTTATGGAGACAGACGCGGTCAGTCTGTCTGTGGAGAGCATTTTTGACTCAGCGGCTATCTCTAGAGCAGATTTTGAAAGTTGGACTGTTTTTTATTGATCACCAAAAAAGTTGCTTCATGCAAAAAACTGATCCGCCGGATTTCATAAATTCAGATGTATCAATTTCATGAACAACAAAGCCTGCGTCTACAGCTTTAGTTGCGGTAAAAGTATTTCCTTTTTGAATAACGATATCTTTACCGTTTACACAGCAAAGGTTGGCGGCAAAACCATTTTTCGCCTCATCAAGTGGAATTTCAATTAGGTTTGAAAACTTAGTTTTTAAAAGCTCAAAAGAAGCCTCATCAAAACCCTCTTTAACAGCAAAAGCGGTATCTTTGCTTGCAATGGCAAGGCAAGTGTCTAGGTGGTAAAACTCCTCACTAACAAGCTTTAATTTATGTATTGGTGAACTTATTAGTTTATCAAGCTCATCATAAACGTTTAAAGAGGTTCGAAAGCCGTAGCCACCAAAGAGCTCCTCACTTTCATAGTTCCATAAGATGTCGCCCATTCCTTCAATACTGTCTTTAGTATTTAAAGAGTAGGTTTCAATATTATTTTCTAAAGCCCAGTCTTTAAAAAATTGAACTTCAGGTTGGCGCTCTTTTGAGTTCATCTTGCTTAAGACAAATTGAGTTTTCCCGTTATTAAAAAAGGGAAGAGTTTGGTTGGCTGTAAAAACCATATCAGGTAAGTCTTCTTGGCCTTCAATAACATGAACTTTTGAACCTATAGATTCAAAGGTATTCTTTAGGGCTGTCCATTGCTCAAGAGCGAGGCTCTTGTTCACTTTATTTAAGTTACCACTTGCATCAAGCATATGTGGATTGATTGCGTATTTCACTTCAAACCCAACAGGGTTCACCATTAAGATATTTTTAGGCCATTTCATAAAAAAGAGTCTGCGGCTTCTTATTAATTCTTGTCAAATTAAAATCGGCTTAATAGCGTTAAGCTTCAAATTTTAGGGGTAAAATTAAAAAGGGGAAATAATGAAATTATTATTAGGGCTTATACTTGTATTTGCAGGAACTGCTCAGGCAGAAGAAATCACTCACGGCTTTACAGCAACACAGTCTAAGTGGATGGCTGGTCAAAATGATTTGGCAACACAAAATTTTGCAGGAACTGTAAGAGGTGAAAAAGATGATGTGATCAGACCATATGCTGAGTATAAAGATCAGGGGTATTTGATTTTTAATGATCAGTTTATGTTTAACTCTCAAATTGTTAAGCAGGGGTTTTTAAGACATCTTCCAGACTCCATCACTCCAGTGGTATTCACACAGAATGAGTCTCCTGAGTATGTACAGAGTTTAAAAGAGCGCTTTGGCTCTTATATGATTAAGAACAAAGAGAAGCTAAAAATCATGTACCTTGAAGATTCAGGAAACAGTTTTTGGGCAAGAGATAACATTCCTGTTCCAATGCATTATACAGATCAAGGTAAAGACCATTTCATGGTTGTAGACGCTAAGTACTATTATGATTTTGAGCCAGATGAACAAGTTGCAAATCACTTTAATGCTTTGATGTGGTCTCATGATTATTACTTTGAAGGTGGAAACTTTGTAGCGAACGATCTTGGTGACTGCCTTGTTGTTGATAATGAGCGTGTAGAGAAGATTCCTAACGCAATATTTGAATCACAATATGGATGCACACAGCTTGTAAGACTTCCTTACTTAAGAGGGATTGGGCACGCTGATGAGAGTGTGAAGTTTGTAGGGGACAAGTTAGTTTTAACAGACCTTCAGGAATATAAAGAAATCTTAGAAGAAAAAGGCTTTCAAGTTATTATGATGCCAAGAGCTAAGCAAAAGTATGAGACATACCTTAACTCAGTTATTTTAGAAGACACGATTTATGTTCCAGTTTTTGGACATCCAGATGATAAAGAGGCTTTAGCTGTATATAGAAACCTAGGCTACAACCCGGTTCCTTTAAATAGTAAGACTCTATCTAATAGAGGCCTTGGGTCACTACATTGTATTTCAATGGTTTATCCAAAGGTAAAGTACTCTACGCTTCTTAATAATCTTGGTGGAGAGGCTATAAACTAAAAAGCGTTTTAAAATGAAACACTTTTAAAAAGCTCTCTTTTAATAGAGGGCTTTTTTTTATTTGTAGGGAAAGTTAACAGGTGTAAAGAAAGGTAACGCCTGATTCGTCTTTAAGGTGACAAAAAGTGGCACTGTACTTGCTTTACCTTCTGTATGGATTTGAAACNNTAAGAAATACTATTTATTTTTGTTTTACTAGGAGTGACTTTAGCTTCAGTAAGTTCATTTGCAAGGTCTCAGTATGTTGTTACAACGCGTGCATATCATATAAAAACAACAGCTGGTCGAACTCTATTAGAGATACCAAGAGGGCATCAAATGGTTGCAAAGTCTTGTGATCAAGATACTTGTCAGATTAGATATACAACAGATGATAGATCTTTCACTTTTAGGTTAAACAGGCTAGAGCTTGCAAAAGTTGACGTTCAAGGTCCTGCTAGTGGAACTACAACAAATATTGCAAGAGCACCTAGTCCAGGAAGAACATCAACAAGTCGAACAAGAACAGTTCAAAGTGGTTCTGTAAGTTTAGCGTCACCAACATGTGGTTGTGTACGAGGGAGCTGTAGAGTGACTTCTGATTATGGCCCAAGAAGAAGACCAAACCGTAGAGCGAGTAGCTTTCATCAAGGTCTAGATATTGGTGGTGGTGCCGGAACACCGATCGTTGCAGCAGAGTCTGGAACTATTGTGAGTGCAGGTAGAAATGGTGGTTACGGAAATTTAATTGATATTGATCATGGCGGTGGTTATAAAACAAGATATGCTCATTTAAGCAGGTTTGAAAGACGTTCTGGTTGGGTTCAACAAGGTGAGGTAATTGGTTATATGGGGTCAACAGGTAATGTGACAGGACCTCATCTACATTTTGAAGTTTTTAGAAATGGAGATAGAGTTGATCCAGAAAGATTAGTTGGTAGAAGCGGAAGAACTTTTTCACAAAACTGCCAAGCTGTTAGAAGTGCTGGTAGGGCAGAAGAAAGAGCAGAAGGTAGGGCTGTACTATGATAAAATTTGTAATGATGTTCTTAATGATGGGAGCGGTGTCTTTTGCAAAAGTAAGTACAAAGAAGCTTGGAGACTTTCCTCAGCTTTGTCATAGTGCGAACCGTAAGGTGAAGAATTATCCACAATACTGTGAATGTGTAAAAACGAATCTTAGATGGCTTGTTGATGATGCTGACTGGGAGAAAACAAAAGACGTTTATACAGGAAAAATTTCTCAAGAGGATATGAGTAGCGATGAAACTGGTTTAACAGAAATAGACATGATGCTTGTGAATGTTGAAACAGCATGTGAAAAGAATAGAAAGTATATAGCCCCTAAAGCAAAAAAAATAATGTCTAAGAAAAAGAATTAATAAAATTTATCTAAAACAACATGTGAAAGACTTAGTTTAGAGACTTTTACTTTTTTTGCAGGCCAAAATTCCAAAATCCTATCAATCATTAAAAGACTTGGCATGATCAAGGCTGCGTTCTCTTTTTTAATTGGTGTATGCTCTGAAAGTTCATGACCTGGATAAGGCTTGTAAAGATCAATCATTTTTCTTATATCTTTTCTTTTTAAGATGTCCTCTCGGCTTTCACCAAGGCTGTGTTTTCTTAAAGTTCCAAGACGTTTAAAGTTTCCACCAGTTCCGTGCATTTTAAACTTAGGAAACTCTCTAGGATCAAAGCCATCAAAAATCCCATCAATTAATTTTAGAAGGTCTTCGTGGTCTGAAACTAGTTTTCCACTTTCAGTATTTTCAATAAGTCTCAAGGTTCCAAGGTCTAAGCTTTCTTGAAATAAGAAAGCCCCATCAAAGTAACAAGAAAGTTCTAAACTTCCCCCTCCAATATCTACGTGCAGGTGCCCAGCATCATCAGTAAACAGGCCCCTTCTTAAAAGCCCCTCACTCATGAGTTTAGCCTCTTCCCCGCCAGAAATTATAGAAAAAGGAACGGGGTGTTTTTCTTGAAGGGCCTTAAACAGAGCATCTCCATTTTTTGCATCTCTAAAGGCACTTGTGGCAACACCATTTGTTTTTTTGACCTTATATTTTTTTAAGAGGCCCTCTATTTCTGAAAATATAGAGTGCATCTCTATAAGCTTGTTACTACTTATGAGGCCATCTTTAAAAACATCATCTCCAAGCCTACAGGGGAAGCGGTATTTCTTAATCATATCATCAGGATGGTGGTATTCATCTAAATCAGAAGATTCAGCAATGGTAAGCCTTGTGGCATTTGACCCAATGTCTATTCCAGCAATAATCATAAAAAGCCCTCTTTTAAAGCCTAGATCGAATATAGGATACTTTCAAACCCAAAATAGATTCAAAATAAAGGGCCAGCTCTTGAATGAGGAGGGCTCTTATGGTTAAAAATCATCTAGGGAGATATTATGGATATGACTAAGCAGACTGAGTTAAAAGTTAAAAATATTGATGCAGATACTTGGGAAAACCCATGTGGTTTAGATGGGTGTGAATTTATAGAGTTTGCAGGTGCTGACGCAAAAATGCTTCACGAAACATTTAAGAAATTAGGTTTCGTTCTTACGGGCAAGCATAAAGAGAAGAATGTGTATTTTTATGATCAGGGCGGCGTTAAATTTATTGTAAATGAAGAAGATGAGAGTTTTGCAAAAGACTTTAAAGATGAGCATGGGGCTTCGGCTTGTGCGATGGGCTTAAGAACTGAAGATGCTCAAAAAGCATATGAAGAAGTTTTAAAAAGAGGCGCTACGCCATATGTTCAAAGAAAAGACGTAAGTGGTTTTAACGCTATTTATGGAATTGGAAAGTCGTTAGTTTATTTTATAGATTATAAAAATGATGTAAACCCGTTTGAGAAAGACTTTGAGTTTAATGGGGCTGATCCTGCAGGTTTTGGTGTAAGGTATATCGACCACATGACTAACAATGTGCCGACTTCTGAAATGCAAGAGTGGTGTGACTTTTATTCAAATACTTTTAACTTTAAAGAAACAAGATTTTTTAACATAAAAGGTGAGTCTACAGGGCTGATTTCAAAAGTGATGAGTTCACCTTGTCAAAAACTAGCGATTCCAATTAATGAGCCGACTGATCCAAAATCTCAAATTCAAGAATACATTGATGAGTATAAAGGTTCTGGCATTCAACATATTGCTTTAGGTACAAGTGACATTGTTAAAACTGTTGCTGCAATGAGAGAGCAGGGAATTGAGTTTCTTGAAGTTCCTGACACTTATTATGATATGTTAAAAGAGCGTCTTCCAAATGTGACAGAAGACATTGAGAAGCTTAAAGAGCTTAAGATCTTAGTGGACGGTGATGAAAAAGGTTACTTGCTTCAAATCTTCACTAAAAATCTTTTTGGTCCAATCTTTATTGAGATTATACAAAGAAAAAAGCACAACGGTTTTGGAGAAGGAAACTTTCAAGCTCTATTTGATGCAATTGAAAGAGACCAAAAAGACAGAGGGTTTTTATAAGCATGTCCCACTACTCACAAGGGCAACATACAAAGCAGGCTCATAAGGGAATTCCTGATGGGCAATTTGAAGAAGAGCAGGGGCTTTTAGGTTTTTTTGGGAAAGTTTCACATCTTTTAAAGCCAAAGCCTTCAACTAGATGGTCAAACATAGAAGGGCCTTTAAGACCCCACATGTTTGACCTGGTTGAGCTTCGTGATGCTGAAAAAGCAATAAAGCTTCTTTTTAATGACCAGACAGAGATTTCACTGTTGTCTGTTTCACCAAAAGGTTTAAGAAGTCAGATTTCTTATAGAAATGCAGATGGTGATTTGCTTTATTTTTGCCATTACGGAGAAGGGGAGCTTTTAACTGAGTATGGATCCTTATCTTATAATAAAGGGACATACATTGTTGTTCCAAAGTGTTTAGGGCATACATTTATTCCCAATAATGATTCAAAGTTTTTTGTAGTAGAAAATAAAAATAGTCATTTCAATGAGCCTGATAGAGGCATGGTTGGAAGAAATGCTATTTATGATACAGAAGCACTTGTTAAGCCAAACCTTGATAAGCTTCATAAAACACTTAGCTCTTTAGATTATGAAATTTGTAAGATTGTTGTAAAAAGAATGGGTGAGGAGACGACCTTCACTTATGAAGAGACTGTTTATGACACTCTAGGCTGGAAAGGGGACTTATACCCTTATACACTCCATGTAGATGACATCATGCCTTTAATGAGTCACAGGGCTCACTTGCCGCCATCAGCTCACACAACCTTTGTGGCAAGAGACTTTGTGGTTTGTACATTTTTACCAAGGCCTCTTGAATTAGATGATGATGCGCTAAAGGTACCTTTTTATCATCAAAATATCGATTACGATGAAGTATTGTTCTACCATGATGGAGATTTCTTTAGCCGTGATAATTTACACGCAGGTATGATGAGTTTTCATCCGGCAGGATTTCCTCATGGGCCACATCCAAAAGCTGTAAAGAGCATTGGTGGAAAAACTGAAACAAATGAATATGCTGTAATGATTGATACGCGTATGCCGCTTAAGATTTCAAATGAGGTTTCTCAAGTTGAGCTGAGTGAATACTGGAAATCATGGATGTCTAAATAAAATACATGCCTACATCAATAAGATACCAAATTGGTGATAAAATAACATTAGAAGAAGCTCTTGATTTTTCTTTAGAGCTTGCTGCTAGGGGCTTAGGTCTTGTTGAGCCAAACCCTTGTGTAGGTTCAGTTTTATTTAATGAGGAAACTGGCGAGCTTGTGTCTTTTGGCTACCATCAAAAATATGGTGGTCCACATGCTGAGGTTGAGTGTTTAAAAGATATTGAATCAGCAGCAGGGTTAACTTTAATAGTCACTTTAGAACCCTGTTCACATTATGGTAAAACACCGCCTTGTGCGGACCTCATAGTTTTAAAAAAACCTAAGAAACTTATATATATGAGTAAAGACCCTAACCCTTTAGTTTCGGGAAAGGGCATTTTTAAAATTAAAGAGGCTGGCATTGAGGTTGAGCAAACTGGAAACAAGTACTTTGATTTAAACAGAAAGCTTAACCATAAGTTTTTCTACACCTTTCAAAACCAAAGAGCCTATGTCCACTTAAAATGGGCAGAGAGTGCAGATGGAAAAACAGCTGTTACAGAGGGAAGTTCGTGGATCACTAGTGCAGAGTCTCAAGAGCATTCACATTTTTTAAGAGCGCAGAGCCAGGCGGTTTTAATTGGTAGAGGAACTTTGGAGCTTGATGATCCAAGTTTGAATGTTCGAAAACAAGGTTATGAGCAGGCTTTAAAAGTGTTTATCTTTGATCCTGACTTAAAGAGTTTATCTGAAGCAGATAGTAAAAAAATATCTCAGGTAAGACCCAAGAAAGACGTTGTCTTTTTATGTAAAGAGCCTCCAGCAGGGCCGAGTGAATATTCATTTTTAAAACTTCATGAAAACTTAGAAGGTGAGTGGAATTTAAATAGATTAGCAAGAGACCTTTATACAGAATGTGGGATTCAATCAATTTTTGTAGAGGGCGGAGCTTATACGATTTCTCAATTCTTAAAACAGAATGTTTATAATAGAACTTCAGTTTATAGATCTCCAAATCCTTTAGGGAGCCGTGGAAGGTTGTCTATTGCTGAAATTGTTAAAGATAAAGCTGAGGACTTTTTTGCAAAAGACGCTGCAGTCTTGCTTGATGTGGCTTTAGACTACTTCTTAGGGGTTAACTCAAATGATTTGTCTACAGACACTCTTGAAGATTCATTTTTTGACTAATTTGAGACTGTTGTAAGCCTTAAATAACTGGCTAAGATTCACACACAATATCATTTTTTTTAAGTAAAAGACTCTTCGTAAGATTAGATAACATGAAAACTTTACCCTGAGGTTGGAGTGTTATTGGCAGCCTAAAAATAAAGAGATACAGATTTTTCATTGTACTGTGCAGTAAGTCGTGGGGGCGATGCGCAGGGTAAGTAGTTGGGGGGCTCCAGTTGAAAAAAGCAATTATCTTAGGAATATTTTTATCACATCAGGCATTCGCATTTTCTGATCTAAATGAACAAGTTTCATGGTTTCAGGGGCTTTTTGGCAATCCAACTTCAAGCACTCAAATTACAAAAACAGAATTTAACCAAGGTGACACAAGACCAAAAGCAGCTCTTAAGGGCGTTTTTTATTTTGGTGGAAGTGATGCAAAAAGAAAGCTTTTAAGCAACGACTATAGGAAGTTACTTTGTGAATCAGGGTTCTCAAAAATTTATTCTGTATATATCAAGGTGGATAAAAACATAAGCTGTGAAAATAATAACCTTAGCTACTCTTATATAGGCGAAGCTCGTACGAACCAAAAATCAGGGGACAGAGTTTACGAGCTTTTAAGTCGTATTCACAACATCATTCAACGTGACGGTGCTGTTCCGGCAATTTATTTACATTGCTATTACGGTGTTCATGCTTCTAATACAATCGCGCAAATGGCTCTTATGCAGTTTTGTGGAATTAGTAAAGAGCAGGCACACAAGAATTGGCATGCGAATGATATTTACAACTCTTTAGGGGCTGAGGGAACAGCTAAGCAAATGAGAAAAATAAATAATTTTGAACCATACAATGAGTTTGCAATATCAAAGGAACAACAGGCTAAGGTTTGTTATTAGAATAAAAATAAGGGGCTGGGGGGCTGTATGAGAGCATTTAATTATTTAGCACTAATTTGGGGGCTTGTTTTAGTCCTGCCGATTCAATCGACTGCTGCAGAAGGATTAACTACAGATTATATGTCTTCTGCTGGCACTCCTGAAAAATGTGTGGTGACAACGCATATTCCAGGTGGAGATTACTCAAAAAAAGACAGTAAAAAAGAGCAGTCTTATTGTTTAATAGATTTCCTAGATCCAAGCTTAGCTTTGTGCCCTAAAACCTGGAGCACAAGTCCTGGCACAATGGTTTATGACCTTTCAAAATCTACATATACAGCTGAAACTTATGAGGCCTCTCGCTATTGTGGAAGAAAATCTAGAGGGCAAGATGTAGAAACTAAAGTTAAATTTAAACAGACTATGCATGCAAAAGGAACGAGTGGAACTTATTCAAACTCATCACTCCTTTATTATCATTTTTCTAGGTACTTTGATACAAAGGTTACAGTTCCAGTAGCGGTGTATAGAGAGATGGATAAGGACACACATAGAGCTAGAGTTTCTAAAAAAGGCTTGGCAAAATCAAAGGGAAGCATGATTAAAGCTGGCTGGAGGCATTTAGTAAATGCAGAGGCTGATCCTAAGACCTACAGGCCGACAGACCAATTGTTTACACCTGATAGAAAGAATATATGGGGAGTTTTGCTAAAAGGAAAAGGCGAGCGTTACGGTGCAGAGTTTAACGGTACTCGAGCGTCTGGTTGGGGAGCTGGTCAAAGCAGAGACTTTCAAAAAACTCCGGGCTTTATGGCTCTTCGTATTGATAAACCTTTAGTAGAAGCAATTACAGAGGGCGTGGCGAGTGCCAAAAGAAGTTCTAAAATGCGTTCAAGTGTGGGTGCTGATATTAGTAACCTCCAAGTAGTGTACTGGATGAGAGAACTTACTGAAATAACACTGATGGATTATATCTTTAACCAACAAGACCGTGTGGGAAATATTGACTACAGGTGGTATTGGTACTGGGTTGAAAACGGTGAAGTGTCTAAAGAAAGAGAAGCGCGGCCTCAGTATAAAGATTTAGCGCGTAGTAAAATGAAAAACATACCTGTGCCTGAAGAGCTTGTAGCTTTTAACCCTACTCTTGTTCAGCGCACAGACCTTAATGACAACGATGCGGGCGCAAGAACTGTTTATGCTAACTTTACTAAAAGAACTAAAATGTTAAATAACCTTCATCACTACAGCACAAAACTTTATACTCAGTTGATGAATCTTGATAAAGACCTTCAATCTAGGGGTGAGGTTTACCAGTGGTTGAACAATACGTTTAACTTAAGTGAAAAAGACATTGCAGGTATTGTTGAGAACACCCATGAAGCGGCTGAGATTTTAAGAGGTCAGTGTTCAAAAATTAGATTTGATCTAGATGACGTAGGTGATTTCTTAGTTACAGGGCCTAAAGAGAACAGCTTTAGCTGTGCAGCTTTTTAAAAAAAAGCCCCGAACTAAAGATCTCTGCGGTAGTATACTGATCTCTTACTTTTATCTAAGAACATGCTGCTAGGGAAGTTTTTACAGCCCCTGCAGTCACTGTAGTCCTTTAAAGGTATGTCTATGCTTGAAGGGAGCTCTTGGTCCTCAATGACACTGTAGTTATCAGAAGCAATACTGTGTATTTTAAGCTCTCCAGACTCTGAGTAAGTCACCGTTAAAAAGCCATGTTCAGAGCGAGGTTCATTTCGTGTCTTTGTAAGAAGGCGTCTTGGACCTCCTCCTAAAAGTGGGACTGAAATGTATTGAGTTTTTCCTAGTCTTTTTCCAGGGTAATAAACATGAGAGTGCCCACTGAAAAATACAGAAACTTCATAGCGTTCAAAAAGCTCTTCCATGTGGTTTAAAAAACCTGAATCTCCACGAGCATTATAATCATTAGCTCTGCCTAGAGCAAAGGGAAGTAGAGGGACATGTCCATAAATGAATTTATTTGGGAGATCTTTCTTTTTTTCAAGCACATCTTCAAGCCACACTATAGTGCGGTCACTAAAAGTATTGATGCTTGTGTTGTCTAGAGCAATAAAGAGAGCAGGGCCTAGTGTAAAGGCGTAAGAGAAGGGGTAGTTTTGCTCAACACCTTTAACCAAATTAAAGCCAGGGTGTATGGAGGGAATATTCTCACCACTCCAAGAGTTAAGGTAATGTTTTCTTTCAGTTGCTCTACCGATAGAGGCGTCATGATTTCCGGGTGAGGGGTAAAGAGGTATTTTGGATGCTGTTAGTTTTCGTGTAACATTTGAATGAAAGGCTTTCCACATTCCCAAATAATCAAGGTGTGATTTCTGACCAGCAACCATATCTCCTGTAGATATAGAAAAATCGATCTCAGTGGATTCATTTGTTATAAACTTAACTGCTGCAGCCACATCTTGACTGTATGTTTTACTTCCGTAGCTTCCATTAAGATCTGAGATTACGGAAAATTTCCATATCTTTTCTGGAGTAGGAGGGCTTTGCTGTTGTTGCTCAGTCTTATCTTCAGGCAATACGGAGTTGATTTCGGCCTTCTGTGAAGAGCATGCGGTTACTATAAAGAGCAAGGGTAGAAGGAGTTTCATAGGTGTTATTATCTCAAATAAGATAAAGCTATGAAAATTTACTAATCACTAAGGTCTAAAGTATTTAGCTTTTGGTGCAGTCTTTTATAAAGAGAACTAGTCATAAGGACTAGGGGGTCACAGTCAGTTTTTATTTTTTTTGCTTTGTAGCTTGGTAGATTGTCTAAGCGCTTTTTCAAAAGTTCCGAGTTCTTTTTGACTTGGAAACCCTCTTAAGATCATTTTCTTTATGGTCTCAAAAGCATTAAGCTTTGTAGGATCAATTCTAAACCCCATGTTCCTAAGCCACTCTAGAAGAGCCTCGTCAGGAAAGAATCCTTCGTCTACAGCATCTTTTAAGAAGTCTCCGCGGCCCTTGTCTTCAGAGGTCACCTCAAAATCTTTTAGGAATTTGTTAAAATAAACAGAGTGTGCAATATGTTGAGACAACAGAGTTGCTTGAGAGAGATTTAAACTTTTAAATTCACCGTAAAGTGGTAGGTGGCAGCAAATGTTCACAGAGTCTAAGTCTTCAGTCGCTAAGCCGTGGTCCTCAGGGCCAAACACTAAAAAGATTTCTTTTTTAAGTGAGGGATCAGTTTCCCCTCTTTCAATTAAAGAACTGAAAAAACTCTCAATGCCTGTTTCAAAGGGAAATAACTTTCTGTGTTTCCCAATGCGCCGAGTGAGGCCAATTCTAAAGCTGTTAGGGTGAGCAGCATTAAACTCTTCCCAGTTGTTATAAACAGAACGCTCTTCAAGTTCTTTTTGCGCGCCAGCAGCGCCCTGTCTAGCAGCTTCATTGATGTCACACTGTGGGTCAATTAAGAAGAGTTTTCCATAGCCCATATTCATAGTGGCCCTGACGGCCTGACCTACATTACGTGAATAAATAGATCGGACTAAAACAGTATGAATGTGTAAGTTTTGAAGATTGGCCATGCTAAGAAATTAAAGATAGGCCCAGGTCAATGCACTTAGCTGTATCGGTTTCAGGAGAGGCGTCTCTTAAAGTTAAAAGATGTGATCTTAAGGCGTTTGAACCGCTCATCTCTAAAAGCTCAAGTCCAGCAAGCCAGTGCTCACTGGAGTGCTCAAAGTAGCGATCTGTTAATTTGGAAAGGATATTGGTATCTTTGCCATCATCAGCCCTAAAAGATCTGATGTCTTTTAAAAGTGTTTCGGTGTCAGAATTTTTAATAGGGTTTTTAGATATTTTTTTAGCAGCAAAATCCTCAAATTCTGGATACTTACTAAAAGAAGAAGGGCCCCCGTAGACTGAAGTAACAGTAAGATTTTCAGTGAATTCAAATAAAGAATCTTCTTTGATTAGCTCTGAGTTGTTTACAAGACATGGAGAATTTATCTTTAAAAATTTAATGTTTTTATTTTCATCTAAAGAGTAGTCCGTCAAAATTCCGCTATAAGAATTTCCGTTAGACAGCTCAACCGTACAAACTGATTGTGCGCGCTTTGCCTTTTTTAATCCTTCTTCCCCGCCAAGAGTAAAAGCCATGGATTTACTCATTTCTTTTAAAGAGGAGATAAGAGATTCAAAGTTTTTTGCAACAAAGAGTTGAGGTTGTTGCTCTGTAATATCATAAGAAAAGTCTAAGCAATTGATGTTAAATTCAATATGCTTTGGTTTTGTGAGGGCGTTTCTAGCTTCACCAATAGAAGAAAGTAAACCTGCGCCAAATAGTTTTGGGTCATCAAGTTCGCCAATTAAACCATACTCAGCTGTCCACCAGTTCATGCGACCAAGAAGCTGTGCTTCTGAAACATAGGTCATAGCTTTTGCGGTCTTACCTAAGTGGTCTTCAGCTTTTTTGATCTCTTCAGGGCTGCTGTCTGTAGCTTCTTTGATGTCACTTAAGTCTCTAATAGCCTCATAAAGAGCAATGTCTTCAGAGCTTATAATGGCTTTTTGTGCAACATCAGCGTAGGCGCCTAGATAATCTGTAAAGTCTTTATCAATCAATATAGGAGGGTGCCCTCCAGCTTCATGAACAATGTCTGGAGCCGGTGTGTAGAGAATATGTTCAATTGATCTCATCTCGCATGCGATAGGAAGAATTCTGTGTGCTTGAAAGGACATAAAGGCGGCCGGAGGTATAAATCCACTTACAGGCACTGCACGCCATCCAAAGCTTGAAAGCATTGTATCCATTTCAGAAATGTTTGGAATTGTATCAATACTTATACCGGTCTTTTTTAAACCATCTACATAAGCTGGATGTGCATGGTCTTTTAAATAATGAAAAAGCTGTCTCATGATAAAGCGCCAAACAGCTTGATCTTCAAAAGTATACAGCGAGTAATCTTGCTTGGCAGTGTATCGTAAAAGGTGACTCGGGATCTCTCTCATGCCCTATCTTTACTGTGAGAAGGCTTTGAATGCAATATAAGGAGTAGAGCTAAGGGCTCAGACTGCCCTAGAATAAAGCTCTTTAGTTATAATTCGTCGCGGTAAAGGTCTTTAATCTCTGTAATCCAAGAACTGTTCTTTGAGTGACCATATTCTACGCATGAATCAATTTTTTTCTGCTTTTCAGAGTCAGATTTTGAATCAGCAATTAGGTCGACAATATGCAAAATTGCAGCTGTTGTAAGCCTTACTTTTGCATCTCCTGAGTACTTAAACTTAAACTTAATATCACTTTCTAAGTCTTCAACTGATTTGATGAAATCAAAAACCTCAGAAGGGTTGATGTTCTTATCATGAGAGAAGCTTGTAAACTCTGTTTTAAACTTATCAAGGTCAGACTCTTTAGAAACACTCTTAAGCTCTGAAAGAAGGTGGTTCACATTTAAAACAGGCCAAGCATTTAAACCGTCGGCACAAGGAATTGTTTTAGATGCTTTCTTTTGTTTAAGCTTTAAAAAGGCTTCATGAAGACTTAAGGCTTTTTTCTTATGCCAAGAAAGAGCTTCTTTGATTTTGGATTTAGAAAGCCCGAGGTCTTGTAAAAAGTACGCTAGCTCTTTTTGCTGCACTTCTTTTTCAAATCCTTGAACAGAGCTTGCGTCTTTAAAGGTATCAATATTCTTTTTTTGATCAGTCTTAATAAAGTCTACTAATTGTGCGAATATTTGAACGGTTAGTTGAGCTTTTTTAATTTGCTCATCTAAATTTGTAGAGTAGCGATCAACATCTTTATGGCGGTACTTATTATGGTGAGCCCCAAAGTGTCTAATGCTCCCATAGTCTATTATGCCGCCATCAATTAAGATATTGTCTCCGTCCCAATCAAGCCAAACAAAAACCTCAGAGTGTTTGCTCTTAGCACACAGGTTTGCAAAGTTATCAGCGAAATACTTAAGATATTTATCATAACAGTTTTTATCTTGGGTGCTAAAATCAATTTTTTTGTTTTTAAAATCACGATCAATAACGTGATCAAGAAGAGTTTTAGCTCCGTGGTGATCATTTAGTTTAAGGTATCTGAAAAGGTGTGCAGGTCTAATAAGGTTCTCAGAGGCTCTTACACATATCCCAAGCCCGTTTCCAATATCTATTCCAGCAACAATACGCTCAGTTGAAAAACCAAGCTTGTGAAAGCGCTCACTCATTACAATGGATGTGTAAATTTCTTTTAACTCTGAAAGGCCGCATGAATAACCGTACTCAGTTGAACCTGTTGGTAGGGGCTTTCCGGCTTCAACTACGCCTGGAGCAAGTGATGTCACACCAGTCCCACGAGAGCTTATGTCCCAAACCTTTCCTTTACTTGAAATGGTTCCGTTCCAAATGGCTCTACCATCTCCAGAGGTTTTTCCTAAGTTGTTTTTGTGCTGGAGCTGTAAATATCTTGTTGCAAAACAAAAGTAAGGCTTTACATCTTTAGAGCTCACACTTGTGTGGTTTAGTCTGTCGTAGTCATTAATAATTTGTAGGTTAAAAAGTTCTAAGACATCTTTCTTGATTTGTTTTAAGTCTTTTCCTGAAAAATCTTTTGGAAGCATGCCAAGCTCTTTACAGAGGTCTTCGTTTAAGTAAAAAATCTCACCCTTGGGGTTGGCTTTAACAGAATATGGGATGCACATTTCAGGAACTTTTGAGAAAAGCTCATGGGTGCGAACTTTATCAAGAAGGCTGCCTAGCCCGGCTTTGTCTTTTAACTTCTTTGATGAATCAGTTTTTTTATTTACGCCCATTATGTTTATATTATCGGCGTAAAAACGGGTGAAATTAAAAGATATACAGACCAAAGGCCGGCTAAATCAGCCTTTAACTAGACGATCGACCTGTGCAACGTTGGTGACGAAGTTCTCAATCTCTGAAAAAGGCAGTGCACAAGGCCCGTCACATTTAGCCTCATCTGGGTTTGGGTGAGACTCAACAAAGATTCCTGTAAGGCCTAAAGCTGTTCCAGACCTTGCAAAGGGAATTGAAAACTCTCTCCTTCCTCCTGCAGCATGGCCTTTTCCGCCAGGAAGTTGCAGAGCATGTGTCACATCAAAAGTAACAAGAAGGTCATCTTTTTTCATCTCAAGCATTCCAAGCATATCAACAATAAGATTGTTGTAGCCAAAAGCACTCCCTCTTTCACAGAATAAAACTTTTGAATTCCCGCTTTCAGCGCATTTCTTCTTAATATTTTTCATTTCCCAAGGGGATAGAAACTGAGCTTTTTTTACATGAAGGATTTTATTTGTTTTCGCGCCAGCAGCAACAAGGTCAGTCTGTCTTGATAAGAAAGCAGGTACTTGCAAAATATCAACAACTTCAGATAAAGGAGCGGCCTGATGTGGCTCGTGGTAGTCTGTGATTATAGGAACATTAAATTCTTTTTTAATGTCTTCAAAAATACGAAGGCCTTCTTCAAGCCCGGGTCCTCTAAAAGAGTGAATAGATGAACGGTTTGCTTTGTCAAAAGAAGCTTTAAAAACATAAGGAAGGCCATGCTTTTCACAAGAGGTTTTAAAGGCTTCACAGGCTTTAAGAGCAAGGTCTTTACTTTCTAAAACATTGATTCCGCCCATTACAACGCAAGGCTTGTCGTAGCCAAATTCAACATCAAATCCATCAATTTTAATATTTTCCATGATCAGTTCCTCTTTAGTAAATGTTCTAATCTACCCACTCAATAAGTGCAAATCCGCCACCCAATTTGGAAAAATTTGTAAGCTGCCCCTGGTAAACACGAGCTATAATCTTTTGTACGCCATTTTCAGAGAAAAAGGCTCTAATGTCATACTTCCACTCATCTTCAAGATTTTTGACCTTTCCTGGTGGGTGAAGCTCCTGTGCAAGGTAACCATCTTCAAAAGTGTCAAATTTCTTTCGACTTACAGACTTTCCTGAGTAAACCCCTTTACTTCCAAAAGAAGAAGAAGGTTTGAAGAAAAGCTTTTTGCGATTAGCCCAGAGCTCTTCTTTATTTTCAGCGTTTAAAGAAAATGTTTTTAAGGTGGCGCTGTTTAAGTAGGGATAGTTTTCTAATAAGTCGCTGTTGTAAACATCGAATTTTTTGTCTGCAATATTTTGATAAGAAGCTGGAGAGGTTGAAAGGTGGACTTTCTTAGTCTCCCAAAGAGCTCTCAGGACAGGGTTCTTTTCAAGATAGAAATCAGTGTCTCGGTTATACAAATAAAGAGAATCATTTTGAATTTTAACCTCAGAGGTTTTTAAAATACTTGCTTCAACAACGTATCTTTTAAAAAAATCTTTATACATTAAAAACTCTGGAAACATTTTCTCCGCTTTGGGATCATTATCAATTATAGAAACGGTTTTTAAGAGATCGTTTTTAAAAACAGATTTAAAGGAAGTGATCAGATCATTTTCAAATGCAAGAGCTTTTTCAGGGTCATTTAAAAGAACGTTTGAAAGAAGAAAGCCTGAAGCGTTTGTGTTTGCTTCAATGATTTTTAAAGCCCCTGAGGAATAGTGAAAGTCTAAGCTGTTTGCAACGGAGTCATGCCATGCAGTTGTTGCTGTTTTTTTCTTATAGGCTATGAATTCTTTTGTGATTTGGTGGATGTTGCTCTCTAGCTTTTTAGGGAGCTTTATTAAAAAAGGGCAAAGAGCATACTCGATCCTCTTGAGTGCGTCAGAAGTTATGGAGGGGTAGAGCTCTAAGGTTTTACTTTTCCCAGTTTGCAAAGCAAAGCTCACCTGTTTGAAGTGCTTCAAGAGTTCTTAGAATCTCAGGAATGTTTCGCCCAACACTGAGGTTGTGACAAAGGCTATATTGTACACGACCTTCAGGGTCGATTAAAAAAGTACCTCTTAGTGCAACTCCTGAATTTTCATCAAGAACACCATAGTCTCTAGCCATTCTTTTTGTGATGTCAGAAACCATATCAAAAGAAACCTCTCCAAGATCGCTTTTTACCCAAGCTTCGTGAGAATATGTGCTATCAACAGAAACTGTGAGCACTTCACAGTTCTTGCTTTTAAATTGATCCGCAGACTTTTGAAGTTCCTTGATTTCAGTAGGGCAAACAAATGTAAAATCTAAAGGGTAAAAAAAGAGCAAAACCCATTTTCCACGTAAAGCTTCAAGGCTAACACTTGAGTGCTCTTTATTAGAGGTGAAAGCTGGAGCGTCAAATAGAGGGGCCATGTGGTTGATCAAGTTCATAAAACTTTCCTTTTTGTTCGTAATTTGTTACCTGTTTTAATATGAAGCTAATATCTTGGAATGTAAATGGAATAAGAGCGTGTTTTAAGCACGGTTTAAGAGAATTTTTACTAAAACAAAAACCTGACGTCTTCTGTGTACAGGAAACCAAAGCTCACCCTGAACAGTTAGGGCCTGAGAAGTTTGAAGATCTCTTTGAGCACAGATTTTGGTCGTCTGCAGAAACAAGAAAAGGCTACTCTGGAACTTGTACGTTTCTAAAAGATGAGGAGCCTTTAGCAGTTGAACACGGGATTGGGATTAAAGAATTTGATCAAGAGGGACGTTTTGTTGTCACTCAGCATCCGGAGTTTACGCTTTACAATGTTTACTTTCCAAATGGCGCAATGAATGAAACAAGGCATGATTTCAAGCAAGATTTTTTAAAAAAATTCACAGCCCACTTAAAAGAACAGATTGAAGCAGGAGAAGAGATTGTTCTTGTTGGGGACTATAACATTGCTCGCTTAGAGTTTGATGTGCATGACCCTGTAAGGCTTAAGAAAACAAGTGGGTTTTTACCAGAAGAAAAAGAGTGGTTTAATGAGAGTTTCTTGCCGACAGGTTTTGTAGATTTATTCAGGCACTTTTATCCGGAAGAAAAAGACAAGTACACATGGTGGTCTTACAGACAGCGCGCAAGAAACAATAACCGCGGGTGGAGAATTGATTACATCTGTGTGACTGAAGGACTTGTGCCTCACGTTAAAAAGATTAAGCACTTAGATCAGCAAGAAGGCTCTGATCACTGCCCGTTGATGGTAGAGTTTGATTTTGAAGACTAGCTTTTAACGCTAAATACTCAAAAAAGTAAACGTAAGGTATGCGCCAAATAAAACTCCAGCCCATGTTTTTATAAAGTACTTATTTGTAAAAAACATAAGTGGGAGTAAGCCAAAAATACTTACGGCAAGTAGTATTGGGGCATTGAATGCGGCCATATTACTTGGAATATTAAAAGGAAAAAGCGCTGAAGAAATACCTAAAACAGCAAAAGCGTTTAAAGCGTTTGATCCGATGATATTTGCAAATGCTAGAGAGATCTCTCTTTTTACTCCTGCAACAATAGTTGTTACAAGCTCAGGAAGACCTGTTCCTGCTGCAAGAATTACGGCGCCAGCAAAGCCTTTAGAGAGCCCTAGTATTGACACAAGCTCAAGGCTTCCTTTAATTGCAAAGTTGGAGCCAAAGTAAAGGCCTGCACCTCCAAGAGCGATCCATAAGAAGCTGTAGACAAGGTTAATGTTTCCAGCTGTGTCCATGTCGTCATCGTCACCATCTGTTTGTGTAATCATAAGATATAAGAATACAGGGAGTGGTGTGAGGAGTAAGAGTCCTTCAAGCTTTGAAAAGTTTAAGTCACTTGCGAAGATAAGAATAAGAACACTTGGTAAAAGTAAAAGTATAATGTTCTGCCATGACTTTTCAGAGGGGGAGAGAATGAAGGGGAAAAGTAGGCAGGTTCCCATCACTAGAGTTGAGTTAAAAATATTTGATCCAATAACATTACCTGCGGCTAAGACCCCTTCGCCGACAGAAGCACTGTAAAGGCTTGTAAAAAGCTCAGGCGCAGAGGTTCCAAAACCAATAAGTACAGCCCCAATAAGAACCTTTGATAAGTTGAATTTAACGGCAATATCAACGGCACCTTTGATAAGTCTGTCAGCTCCAATAATCATAAGTGCAAAACCGACTAGTAAATAAATACATGGTATAAGTGATGGATTCATAAGCCTAAAGGTAGTGAATAAAGCCCTCAAATACCAGTATATTCAGGTTTCAGCAGAAAAAAGCGGCTTTATAAGCATTTCTTATATTAGTGAGAAAAAAGTTTTGAACATATTACACGTTTTAAGGTTGCTTTTAAACAACAATCTGTGGGAACTTGTTCTAGTCCCAAAGTGGCACCAAGGATGGTCCACCAAAGACACCGGGAACCCCAGGCCGGGCATGGGGTTGAAGAAAAGTGAAACTAACCGCTAAGGGGGAACTTAGATGAGTGAAGTAAACAAAAATCTTGTAGAAGAGTGCAAAGAGTTATTGTTAGACGCAAAGCAGGATATTCTTAACAGAGTACAAAGCACAAAAGAAAACCTTAACACAGCTGTGGAAAAAGGTGGGGATGAAGGGGATCAGACAGTTAGAGCTCTGGCTGAGTCAGAAATGCTTGGAATGCATGATCGCCTAAGAAAGCAGCTTTTAGAAGTAGAGTATGCACTTGTAAGAATTGATGCCGGATCATTTGGCCTATGTGAAGAAACAGAAGAGCCAATAGAGCACGAAAGACTTAGAGCGATCCCATGGACGAGACTAAGTATTGAAGGTGCCGAAATTAGAGAAAGCCTAAAGAAAAGGTTTGCTGGAAGATAGGGGGGCGAAAGTCTTCTTCTGGTGAACAAACCAAGAGGGGGGTAGAGCAGGGAAGCTCTATCAATTCAGAGAGAGCCAGCGCAACCGCCTGATGGATTAGGCGGGCTGGAGAAAACCTCGACAAAGAAACTGCTTTATAGGCAGTTTTTTTTGTTTGAAGACTGTTTTATAGAAAAACATGAGCTGGCTATACGTGATAATTATCATTTGAAAAATAATGAATAAGGATTAACCTTTAAGTTGTACAGCTTTGGGGGTGTAGATTGAGAAAAGCATTAGGGCTTATTTTTTTGGTTATGTTTGTTGGTGTGTCGGCTTTTTCTGCTAAAGAGCAGTCCTGGAATAGCATGATGACATCATTTATTGAGCCTCTTCGTGAGATATATTCAGTTGATTTAAATAAAAAGAAATTTACTGAAGCTGAAAAAGAAACTATTCAAAAAGGGATAAAGAAAATAAAAAGCGCTACTCATAAAATGCGTATATCTTTTGTTTCATTCTTTTCAAGAAAAGACCCTGCTGTAAAGTCAAAATATAAAGAATTCCTAAGAAATCTGGATCATGCAGACAAGAGTTTAATGGCGTCTCCTCAAAAAAGTATCTATTACTTAAAAAACACCTTTGTTCAGTGTGCTTCTTGTCACTCAGATGGTGGAAAATCGACAAAGTTCTTCTCTTTATTTGATGGTGTAAGTATGCCTGCTGCCGATAAGGGGAGACTGGCAATGGCTTTAAGAGACTTTGATGCATCAACAAGTGTTTATAGATCTCTAGTTTTGGATAAGAAAAACCATGAAAACATATTTGTTTTTAATAAGTATCTCATCAACTATTTAAACTCGGCAATTCTTGGGGAGACGAAAAAAGAAGTTATAGTTACAGATCTTAAAGAGCTTAAGAAAAAACTTGGGGAAAAATTTATTGCCAAAAATTTAGATGAAAAAATAAAAGATGTTCAATCGTTTAAAGAGTTTGAATCAGTTGAAGAAGCAATCTTTAAATATAAAAAGTTAGAAGAGACTGTGGATCAAGTATACCAGCAGATGTATACGGTTTTGAGTGTTAAGAATTATCTTCATGCGCACTTAAAAGGTATTAAAGATAAGAAAATTTTAGCAGAGTCTCATATGATTCTTGGTGATATTTATAACCAATTTGTAGAGATTTCTGTATTTATGGTTTCTGAACGAAATTATGAAATATGCGTTGAAACACTTCCAGAGTCTGACATTGCTAAGACATGTTTAGATAAGTATGTGAAAAGCATTGTTTTAGGTTACTCAGGAAGTGCCGGGACTAACGTTCCTCTTTTTGAAAAAGAAAAAATTGAAAGGTTAAAGAAATTAATTTTCAAGAATTAATTTTTGCAAGCTCTTGTCTTGTCATTAAGTTACAAGAGCTGAGTTCGTTATCATATAAGATAACGATCCGTTTTTCTCTGAGTTGCTTTAGAACATGGTTAGCCTTCTCTTCTAAAGAGTAATTTGAACTCCCGTAATCAGTTCCTTCCCTTAAGATAAACTCTTTAATAATGCCATTAAGGGCCTCTTTTGAGAGTTGCTCGGGTTCTATAATAAACTGATTTTCATTCATGGTTTAAAGGTCACTAGAAAAGACGTTAAAGGCAACCAAAAAGCCCTGATTTAAGGCATTGTAAGGTGTTTTTTGTTTTCCCATTAGGAAATCTTTTGGGTTTGCTTATATATGTTAAATCTTTTCACTGTTGCCAACTTCCCTGCTCCAAAGGTTCAATAGGTGTTATTAAGTGTATCCATGGGGTTTGGGGTAATTTTAAAGTTTATTTTTTGGTGTGCCGCTAGTTGGGGAAGTGTTCTGGTTTTGGAGTATAAAGCTCCAGATGATGACACTCATCACGGAGAAAGTGTTGAGCACATAGCGTGTAAAAGCAGTGTTGTTGATTGTGGAGTTTTTTATACAGAGTTCTTTTTAGAAGACTTTCAAAAGGAAATAGAAAGTGTTTTAACTGAGACAACTGTTGTTAACATGAGCTTTGGTTTTCAAAACCCTGATTTTGTAATTGGTGGTGGGCCTTCTCGTCGAGGTGGTGGAAGCGCCCCTTTTGATGATGAAGAAACTGTAAGAAAAAAATTTAACAAACAAAAAGATAATCTTGAAGAAATGTTTTTAAACAATCAAGATGTTCTTTTTACAATCGCTTCAGGCAATGGTTTTTTTATAGGGCCTATTCCAACAAAGGGAGCTCCACTTGGAAAAAGATTTGCTGTTTATCCAGCTTATAGTGAGGGAGATAATCTGTTAAAAGTTTCAGCTGTTGATGGCTTGGGGGTAGATTTTGAAAATCTTGCTCAGCAGAGTATTGAGCCCTACGCAAATTACAGCTTATGGAATGTAGATGTTGCTGCCGTTGTTGAAGAGAACCATGAGGGAGAACGTCTTAATGGGACTTCTTTTGCAGCCCCTTATGTTGCAAGACTTGCCGGGGAGATGAGAAACAACTATCCGAAGCTAAGGCCTGTTGATGTAAAAGAAATCATTATGAAAAGCTCATATGTTAAGAATATAGAAAGAGCTATTTGGGCAAGTCAGGACTATAAGGCTAAAGGTGAAGAGTCAGTTGTTTTTAAAGTTCACAATGACCGTAACGTAAAAAGAAGAAATGAATTTAAAGAGGAAATTGGTGACATTCTGCTTGTAAAAAGTGGTGGTGTAGTTGTTCCGGAGGCAGCACATTTGTGTGCAAAGATTTATCAAGAGGCCGTGGGTTTGTTGTCCATTGAAGATGCTTGCCTGGAATCACAAAAACACACTCTTTATGCAAACAAATACCGTACAGAATTACTTAAAAAGCTTTGGAGGCTAAGGGGGTTTTAATGGATAAAAAGCTATTTTCAATTTTATTAATATTATTAACATGTAGCTCTTATGCTGCTGTAGAAGTGATTGAGGTTGATAACTATGAAGATGTTTCTGAAATAGTTGAAAATAGAACTGATGGGTATACAGCAAAAAGCACCCAGGTAGTTTTTGATTTAGATGACACAGTTATCAGAACAGAAGCCTGTCCAGCAGTTGAAGGTATAAGCCATGGCTTTAAAAGGTTTGAAGCTTCAGTTTTAAATTGTGGTGCAAGCTTAACATCACCATTAGTTTTAGATCTTATTGAGGTTCTTAAAGAGAATAACTACCCAGTGATGGCGATGACGGCTAGACGGTATAAATTTGGTCAGCTTGAGGGAACCTTGGGGCAGCTTCAAGAAAAGCTTGTGCTTTCTGAAGATGTGGAAGAGTCAGTAGTAGTACATTTTACAACAGCGCCTGAATATAGCCCGGATCTACAACTAATTCCTTACAAGCAGCCCCTTAAAAAAGGTGGAGTGTCAGATAAAGAAGTTGCGTATAAAGAAGGTGTGAGCTTTGTTTCTTTTGGCAATAAGGGGCTTGCTCTTAAGGCTTTTAACAAGCACATGAAGAAGAGATATAAAAGAATCATCTTTGTAGACGATCAAAAAAAGAACATCAATGATCTTGGGACTGCTTACAGTGGTACGAAGAGGTCTGTAACACTAATATATTATACAGAGCATTCAAAAAAGAAAGATTAGTTTGGGGTTTTTCCAGCTGTATTTTTTCCAAGGTAAGGGCTTTAACGTTGAGCTTAAATTTTAGTTTTGTAGTGGAGCCGGAAGACCTTGCTACGTACTCTTCAATTCCAGCACAAATCATCATGATGCTTGAGCAAGATACTCCTGAATCAAACGAGGTTGTTTCATCTTTTTCTCTAGGTTACATTGAAATGTTAAAGGAGCTGGTGACAGATTTAGATTAAAAACTAACATATTTTATGTTAATTTTAAAAAAGTTCTCTATTTTAGAGGGCTTTTTTTATGGGAGAATCAAATGCCACACATTATTTTAGAGCATAATAGTACAGATAAGGCCTTAGTGGCTAAAACGTGTGAGCTCTTGCATAAAACTCTTTCTGAGCAAGAGACTGTAAAGCTGGGCTCAATAAAAACAAGATCTGTTTTTATTGAAAACCTTGTTTTAGGAGATGGGACAGCTGATGAGGACTTTGCTCATGTACAGTTAAAGCTTTTGCCTGGGAGAACAGAAAAGCTTCGAGTTCAAATGAGTAAAGCCCTATTAGAAGTGCTTCAGTCTCAGTTTGGTACAGGATCTTTAAGTGTAGAGGTCATAGAGCTCGCCTCATATTCAAAAGTATAGTGCTGCAATAGGCTGAGTTATATTTTTAAAGCTCTTTTCCGATAAGTGCTCAGAGGGAAAGATATGATTAGAATAGCCTTTTTTTTAATATTTTTGTCAGGTTGTGCAAGTACAGCTTATAGAATGCCTGATGGTGAAAAAATTCCTAGTGGTGTGGATACGATAGTATTAGCATCAAATAAAACTGCGCTAGAGTTTTCAAAAGAACTTAAGCAAAGAGTTGTGCAAAAGGATTTTTACTTCCTACACACAGATGAAGATACAAAGTCTTTTTTAACAGACTTTTATGATGTGACTAAAAGGTCGAGTGTTCAAATTAGAGTTTATGTAAAAGATGTCCCAAATGGCTCAAATGCTGTGATTAATGGGAGATTTATTGATCTTAAAAAATTAAAAAAATATCCATACTGGAGATCTCAGTCAATTGAGTATCAGGGAAAAGGTAAGGCCTCTCGTCATGCATGGGAAGCTTTGCACAACTATGCTGTGGGGTCGAATAAGTGGAAGCATACTTTTTTAAAAAGATAATACTCCTTTCTTATATAGGTGCACAAAAAGAGGACATCGCTTTATAAAGCGGGTGACTCCTTAAGAGTTTAGAATTACTAATAAAGGCTCAAACGGAGAGTTGGCTGAGTGGCTGAAGGCGCGCGCTTGGAAAGCGTGTAGGCGTTTATAGCGTCTCGGGGGTTCGAATCCCCCATTCTCCGCCAAATTTATACATTACGAATTACTGATTATGATGACATGGACTCATAAGATTTCCTTAGATCTTGTGCAAGTATTTATGATTTCTCAGAGTTGTTGTTAAAGGGTAGTGTGATGTCTGACATTCTTATGTCAGAAAAGGAGGTGATGCCAATGAATTTACATGAAATGCGCATCACCCTTTCTTGTTAATAGGAAGGGTGATCTAAATAATCTCGGCGGCTGAAATACCGCCTTTTTTTTACTTACTTCCATACACAAGGGCCTTATCTTTTAGATGGGGGTTGTCTCACAGATAGACTGTTGCAAAAAAACGTTGTTTTAAAATGAGAAGTGCCCACTTATTTCACGAAAAAACAAAATAGGCCTAAAGGAAAAGTCTCCGGGATACCGACAAAGGTCCAGGGGGACGTTTTATGAAGAATACATTTCTAGCACTGCTAATACTTCCATTTGCATTATTTGCAACAGGTTGTTCAGACAGTGCATCTGTTGATGCTAACGCACTTTCAACTATAGATAGTGTTATAGATAATCCAATTGGAATAGATGAGCCTATTGATGGCGGGGTAGATGGACAGGATCCAGTGGATACAGTTCTTTCGCCAGAAGAAGAGGCTGAACCAATTGATTCAGTAGTAGAAGTTCCAGAAGAGGAAGGGCCGGTTGATCCAGTGGTAGAAGTTCCAGAAGAGGAGGAGCC
>JBOEFV010000003.1:0-47222 GCA_050633065.1 Bdellovibrionales bacterium | reverse complement strand
GTAACACACCTATTGTTGAGCTTACTAAAACTGTACCACAAGGAAAGCATCGTTTTTTTGCTAAACTTGAATACTTAAACCCTGGCCTAAGTGTAAAAGATAGAGTTGCTCTAGCAATCATTGAGGGCGCTGAAGCTCGCGGAGATTTAAAACCTGGCGGAACTATTGTTGAAGCAACCTCTGGTAACACTGGTGTTGGTCTTGCAATGGTTGCAGCCTTAAAAGGGTATAAAGCTATTTTTATTATGCCTGAAAAAATGTCTGTTGAAAAAAGAGCCACACTTAAAGGCTACGGGGCAGAGCTTGTTCTTACACCAAATGGTGTGGAGCCTGATGATCCAAGAAGTCACTACTCTGTAGCCAAAAAAATCGCAGCAGAGACCCCTGGAAGCTTTTATACAAATCAGTTTCACAATATGGACAACCCTGCACAACACTATAAAACTACAGGGCCTGAAATCTGGGACCAGATGGATGGCAAAGTTGATCTTTTTGTTGGCGGTGCTGGAACAGGCGGAACCATCTCTGGAGTTGGTAAATTTTTAAAAGAAAAAAATCCTGATGTTAAAATTGTATGTAATGACCCTGTTGGAAGTATTCTTTATGATCTTTTCTACCACGGCGAAGTTCGCACACCTCCTGGGTCATACCAAGTTGAAGGAATCGGCGAAGATATGATGCCAAGCTGTTTACAGTTTGAATACATTGATGACTTCGTTCAAGTAAATGACAAAGAGTCTTTTAAACTTTGTCGCGAGCTCACAAGAAAAGAAGGCATGATGATAGGACCTTCTTCTGCCTCAGCACTTGCTGGCGCAATTAAGTACTCTGAAAAACTAGAAAAACCTTCAAACATAGTTGTTATGTTTGCTGACAATGGAACAAAGTACTTAAGTAAAACTTTTAATGATGAGTGGTTAAAAGAACAGGACATCCTTTAATGAAAGACTGGGACCCTAAAGAGTTCGGGTTTTCAACAAGAGCGATTCATGCAGGGCAAGAGCCTGATCCTACAACAGGCGCAATCATGACTCCTCTTCACTTAAGCTCGACCTACGCTCAATCATCTCCAGGTGTTTGCAAAGGCTATGAGTATTCCAGAACCTCAAACCCCACAAGGCGCGCTTACGAAGACTGTTTAGCAAGCCTTGAAGAAGGAGTGAGAGGTTTTGCTTTTGCCTCAGGCTGTGCAGCAATGACCACCACAATGCATTTACTTGAAGCCGGCGACCATGTTCTTGCCGGAGATGATATGTATGGCGGAACCTTTAGGCTCTTTGATAAAGTCATTAGAAAGAATGGAGTTGATTTTTCTTTTATTGATCTTACTAAGATTTCAAACCTTGAAAAACACGCCACTCCAAAAACAAAAATGATTTGGGTTGAGACGCCAACAAATCCAACGCTTAAACTCGTAGACATTAAAGCTGTAAGTGAGTTTGCAAAATCAAAAGGTATGCTCGTTGTTGTTGATAACACCTTTATGAGCCCTTATTTTCAAAAACCCTTAACTCTAGGGGCTGATGTCACTCTTCACTCAACCACAAAGTTTGTTGGTGGCCATAGTGACTTAGTTGGCGGAGCTGTTGTTGTTAAATCTCAAGAACTTGCTGATCAATACCAGTTTCTGACAAACTCTTTAGGCGCAATCGCATCTCCTTTTGACAGCTATATGGCCATGCGCTCATTAAAAACTTTATCTCTTCGAATGGAAGCGCACCAAAAAAATGGGATTGCTATTGCCAATTTCTTAAGCTCTCATGAAAAAATTGATAAAGTTATTTACCCTGGGCTTGAGTCACACCCACAGCACTCACTTGCAAAAAAGCAGATGACAGGCTTTGGCGGCATGATTACTTTTCGCCTTAAAGGTGGACTTACTGAAGCTAAAAAATTTCTAGAGTCTGTACAAGTTTTCAGTCTTGCCGAAAGTTTAGGCGGTGTTGAGTCTCTAATCGAACACCCGGCTATTATGACCCACGCATCCATCCCCGCAGAAACAAGGGCTGAGCTTGGAATTGATGATTCTCTAGTGCGTTTGTCTGTGGGTATTGAGGATTTAGACGATCTTTTAGACGATTTAAAGAGCGCACTTAACCAGATTTAATTAGATATACATCCTACAAAGTGTACAGCTTTGTAGATTCAAGTTTGACATTAAGTTTTCAAACTTGATATGACTTTACATTCCAAATCAGGCTGTAAATATTACGGTTTTGATTATTGGCAATAGATGAAGAGGGAAAGCACAAAGAAGGGAAAGAAGTCCTTTATTTAAAGAGCCAAAGAAAAAATCTCTTCCCCTAAAAATGCCAGCAGCTTGCTTTTGATTNNAGAGCAGAGGACTGAAAATCCTTGTGTCGGCGGTTCAATTCCGTCCCGGGCCACCACTTTCAAACTTTTTTGAAACTTTTCTCATTTAAATTTGTTACAGCTACGTAACGATTTATAACTGGGGAGTTTTATGAATATTTTTATTACTTTAATGACGCTTCTAACATTCAGCAGCTGTACTTTTAACGCAACAGACAACACCCCGCGGGAAGAAGAGTATCGCCACCCTCCTCAAGAAAAATACGACAACCGCACCACTATTTCTAAAAAAATTGTTCAATCATGCCCAAAAGGAAACAAAACTTGCGCAAAACTTTTCAAAGTTTCAAAAACAGTAACACCCCCATCAATCAAAGAATCCCCAGCTTATAAAGATCTTAACAAAGACGGTTTTCATATAAGGCGCGCTCCCCACAAGAATATATCCATGGGCAACCTAAAGTTAAGTGATGGCACAGCTGAGTACTGGTTTCTATCACATCACAGTGTTAATGATTCTCTCGGAGGAACCCTCGTTAAAATGAGCGATGGCTCTGTTATGTTCATGAGAGGAATGTTTTGCTGTGAAGCTATCTTTTGGGGTGTAAAATCAATGAGTGATCTTAAAAACTTCTTAATTATCTTCGATGGAGATCCCATCTAATTAGAAACCCCCACCTCAAAAAATTCTTATTATTGAGGTGGCTAAGGATTTTACTTAGACTTAATGTTTATAAAAGGCATTGAGTTTCCAAACATCTGCTGTGGAAGCTTACCATCCCATTTTTGAACAGCCTCATACTCAACTAAGCCTTTGTTTTGGCTTAAGGCTTTTGAACGAATCGTCATACTCTCAGCTTCAGCTTTTGCAGCAATAATCTTTTGCGTAGCCTCTTCTTGAACCTTCACAGTTCTGTTCTTAGCTTCTTTTGCCTGCTCAACAGCAATAACTTTTAATTTTACAGCTTTTTCAAACTGGTCGTCAAAATCCATATTGTTTAACTCAAAAGACATAAGCTCAATCCTTTTCTTAGCAAGCTCTTCTTTTAGCTTTTGAGAAACCTCATCTGTTGCTCTCTGTCTTTCTTCAATCAGCTCAACTGCTGTGTACTTACCAGTAACTTCTTTAATATTTCCTTCTAAAACTTGCTTTAAAAGAACCTGAGCCCAGTAAGCACCTACATCTTTATATATGTTGTGGATCTCATTCGCCACCGGCCTAATGTTAACCGTATAGTTAATATCAACAACCTGAGCATCTTTAGAGTAACAGTTTGATCTACCTTCAAACTTCACCTCTCGAACACTTAAAACTCTCATCTTTGTAGTCACCGGATTATAAAAATAAACACCCTCTTCTAAAGGCTCACCAACAACTTTACCAAATCTAGTTTTAACTCCTCTTTTACCTGTATCAACAACTTTAAAACCACACGATGTTAACGTTAACATCAAAATAGCTATACCAAATAATTTCATAACCTCTCTCCTATTTTAAGACTTTCCAAAAAAATGTGAATTTCATCGCATCACTAAGCGCTCTTTGTTTCAAATCTGAAGAGCCCGCATGGCCACCCTCAGAGTTTTCATAATAATAAACCTTATGCCCTTGATCCTTCATCTTCTTATACATCTTTCTAGCATGACCCGGATGTACCCTGTCATCATAAGTTGACGTATAGAAAAACATTTTAGGATAAGAAACCGTCTCTTGAACGTTTTGGTATGGAGAGTAGGTTTTAATGTAGTCTCTTTCTTTTTTGATTTTAGGATCTCCATACTCAGGAATCCAACTGCTTCCCACAAGAAGCTGATCATATCTAAGCATATCTAAAAGAGGGACTGCGCAAAACACAGCCCCATATAAGTTTGGGTATAAAACAGAAGACGCTCCAACCAGCAGCCCTCCGTTACTTCCACCAACTATGCCAAGGTGTCTAGGGGATGTAACTTTTGTGATATGGAGTTTTTTTGCAACCGCTGCAAAGTCCTCATAAGATTTTCTTTTGTTAAATTTCTGAGCCGCCTTATGCCATGACGGACCAAACTCTCCACCACCTCTGATATTTGCAATGACAAAGACTCCACCTTTTGAAACCCACTCATTCACTCTTGTCTTTAAGTAAAAAGGAGCAACTGAAATTTCAAACCCGCCGTAGCCATACATTATCGTTGGATTAGCGCCCGTATTCTTCATGCCTTTTTGATGAACTATGTAGAATGGGATTTTTGTCCCATCCTCACTAACAGCCCAATCTTGTTTGTATGTATAATCTCTTTTAGAAAAGTAAGATTTTCCATGTTGAACAATTTTAGCTGATCCGCTCTTAAGATCATAAACGTAGACTGTTTGAGGCGTTAAAAAGTCATAAGACTGCAAGATCACTCTATCACTGTCTAAATCTGAATCTATAATTGAAATCTCACCGTCTAGGGAGATCTTTTCCTTAACTATTTCCCCTTCCTTATCAAAAGAAACTCTATAGCCTTTTCTTGATACGTTTTCCTGTAAGACAACAAATAAATAGTTTTTTGTCGCCGCAATGCTGTTTCTTTTAAGCGCTTCAGACGCACTTAATTTTAAAAACGACTTAACTTTTGAAAATGTCCCGTCTTCTTTCACTTCAAGATAAACAAGTTCACCCTCTGAAAACGATTCTTCAGCAATTACAGCTTTCTCTTTTAAAGAGAAAATTATTTTATTATGGAAAACACCCTCAACCGAAGATTTTTGTGGAACAGGTATTTCAACAAGTCCAGCATCCATATATAAGTATTTATTTGATGAGAAAAAATCTATTGAGTCTTCAATAAAAATAAATTTTTTCTTGTCCGCCCTCTCAACCTGATAAACCCAATAACCTGTGTGGTTTTTAGGGATTGACGAAATTATCTTTGCGTCTTCTATCGATTCTCCCTTATTAAGAATCTTTAAATCTCTTGGGTAGCCTGATCTTGTTAGTCTTTTAGGGTCTGTGTTCGTTGCTATCAAAAGCTGGCCTGTGTTAACCATTGCTGTATTGTACCTAGCTTCACCAAGTACAAATCCGTCCTCATTAAATTTTTTGTTTTTTAGTGAAAACTCTCTTAAGTGGTGGGCGTCTTTTCCACCATCTGAAAGCTTTAAAATAACAGTGTCGTTGTCTTCCGGAGTACCAAGAACACCTTTAAAAACCCATTTAACACCTTCATCTTTTGAAAGTTTATCGATGTCTAAAACTGTTTCCCAATTAAGCTTCCACCCTCTTACATAGTAAGTATAAGGAACTCTTCTCCACAGGCCTCTAGGGTTTTTTACATCCTTCCATAAGTTGTAGACATACTTTCCACGCTTCCCAACATAAAGAGTTTTATCCTTAGAACCTAAAACCTTTAAAATACGTTTACGCCTTTCTTCAAAGCCAGCTTCCTTAGACAGGTTCTTTTTTGTTATAGATGATTCTTGCTCAACCCAAGAAAGAGCCTCTTTAGAGCTGATCTCTTCAAGCCAAACGTTTTCATCGCTCTCATTCAAATTTGGGCTTACACAGCCAAAAACTAATAATGATAAGATAACCGCATATAGTATCTTCATAATCCCCCTCTTTTTATGAAGACTCTTACACAAATTCCCTTACCCTTTAAGACAATTATGTTTTAAGCTCCTAGCGTAATGACACATTCAACACAGTTTTGGCCCATCGTACTAAACCTTCTTGCTGCTTTTATAAGTGCGTTTGGCCAGTACCTGTATAAAATAGGCTCGGCAAAGCTTGGCAATGAGCCTATTTACAAAAATTATCATATCTTTAGCGGTATATTTCTCTTCACCATAGTGATGGTGCTCTTCTTAGCAGCATTTAAGCTTGGAGGCCGCCTTTCTGTCACCTACCCTATATACGCAAGCACCTTTGTTTGGGGCACTCTTCTTGGAATCTACTTTGATAAAGAACCCTGGAACTATGGCCAAGCCTGGGGAGTCTTCTTCATCCTTATAGGCATTTCACTTATTGCTGCATTAAGCCCCAAATAATCTAAAAACTTCTAAAATTGAAGCTTGTTTCCTTCATCTACACCCCCTCTTACTACATATTGCTCTTATGTGGGGAATGGGAATTCTAGTACTATTAATTGGTCAAGTTTGCTTTGCAAATTCAGAACACTACTTTGAAAATGAACTTGAGTGGCCAACCCATCTCAGTGAATCAAAATATAAAATTGGTCCCATCCTTCATCAATATCAAAAATTTCCAACCTCAAGCCACTACTTTCACGATGGGGTCGATTTTTTAGGGTCACCTTTTCAAAAAGTCTTCACGCCCATCACCGGTACTATTGATGCTGGCTACTACTCCTACCTCGACAACCCAGATGGCAGCGCTGAAAAAACATACCTTTCCCTAAGAGACATTCCAAAAGAAGATAAAGAACCAAAGCTTTGGGGCAAAAACTACTTTGAAATTTCCATCACTGACGAATTTGGAAATCGTTTTGAGTTTCACCATATCGATAGAGACAGCCTTCCTTTAAATATTTTAGAATCTGTTTATAATAACTCAATTGTTTTTCAAGATATGCAAATCGGAAACATTATCCCTTGGCCCAACAAAGTCTTAGGCGCAGACTACAGTCACATTCACTATAATATTATTTCAAAGCACGGTGAAAGACTAAATCCTTTTTGGTTTTCTAAAAAAATTCCAGATACCACTCCCCCTAAAACCTCTACTGTCTACTTTCAGCTCGAAGAACCTTGCCCTGAAACAGGGCGAGTAAACCACTACAGCACAAGCAAACTTTTTGAAGAAGATAAACCCACTCACATAGTTTTAAAAACTACGGATCTTATAACAGGAAATCACTTCCCACATCCTCCAACAAAAATACACACCACCTTCTCAAATGGCGAAACACATCTTCTTGATTTTACATACTCAATGCTCACCTCTGGACTCTCTCATGACATTAGAGATGTTTACGTGGACATGCTCTGCATTGGCCCTAAAGAAGCCCCCTTCATCCTTAAAGCCTCAAAATCCTTTAATTTTTACATGAAAATTCCTCTTCCTGAAAACTTTTCAGGTTCAGCAAGTATCTCTGTATTTGATTACGCAAAAAATGAAACAAATATCCTTGTTAATGTTAAAAATTAGCCCTAAATAAAACTCATATGGCAGTTGATCTAGTAACACACATTCAAAAGAGCCCTTTTCTATTAGCTCCAATGGCTGGAATCACAGACATTGCTTTTAGAATTTTTATGCAAGAGCTTGGCTCCTCTGTTATGACAACAGAGCTTGTATCTGCTAATGGCCTGCAATACAAAAGTGAGCGCACAAGAAAGCTTATGCAGATAAGCCCTAAAGAAAAACCTGTTGGTATTCAAATTTTTGGAGAAACCTTAGATGCCCTTGGCTACGCCGCTAGTGAGTGTGAACAACTCGGCGCTGACTTTGTAGATTTAAACTTTGGCTGCCCCGTGAATAAAGTTGTTAAGAAAGGTGCCGGCTCTGCTGTTTTAAAAGATCTTGAGCAACTCCAAAGAGTTCTTCAAACTGTGAAAAAAGCTGTGGATATCCCAGTAACTATCAAAATTCGCACCGGATGGACCTGTGACACAAAAAATGCTCATGAGGTTTGTAAGATTGCATACAATGAAGGAATCACATGGGTTGCCATTCACGGACGAAGCCGAGGCCAAGCTTATAACGGAAAAGCTGACTGGGATTATATAAAAAGTGTAAAGGAGACAAGTCCACTTCCTGTTATCGGAAATGGAGATTTAACTTCTCCAAAACTCTGCCTTGAAAGACTTAAGTTCTCTAACTGTGATGCTGTTATGATTGGGCGAGGGGCTTTAAAGAATCCATGGATCTTTAAAGAAAGCCTTAAAGCTTTTAACAACAGCGACACCCCAGTTGAAAGAGATATTATCGCACTCATCCACAGACTTAGGGAGCTTTATAGTGAATTTAGTGATGAGCGCATCACTATGCTTCAAATAAAGAAATTTTCCTCATGGTTTTCAGCAGGTTTTCCAGCTTCAGCACAGTTTAGAAAGAACCTTTTCTCAACTAAAGACCCTGATGAACTTTGGAAGATCATCAATGAATACTTTGAAGAAACTAAAAAGTACTCACAAAAAGATACAAGTCATGAAGCCTTTTTAATGGGTGGGCATGGATAGTCGCTCCACAGCGCTGACTAATTCAATTAACATTATTTTTTAGAAACAAACTCCTCTCTGTTGTGTTCATACAATAGACACTTTAATTAGCGAAAGGGGCATATGTCTAAAATTATAAAAGTTTTTCCTTCCTTACTTTTTTTCATTCTATTATGCGGAGGCATACTAAAAATAAGGACCTTGCCACTCGAATTCGATTCAAACTCCTACACTACAGCAATGAGTGCTCCTTGGAGTTTCAAGTCTACAGTGAAAGAGAGAGCTTCTGAAATAGAAGACAAGGTTCTACGACGCCTTTCCATAGACAATATCGACCTCGCCCAAGTAAAAAACTCTAACAACTTAACCATTGTGGTAGACAAGGAAAAGGGGGAGTTTTATCTGTTTGCCAGTCAACCGGAACCCAAACTTCTGAAAAAATATAAGATGACTGCTTTTTCTGGAAAAACTGGACCCAAGAATAACGAGGGGGACAGGCAGATTCCTGAAGGAGCATATCACATTGAAGGACTAAACCCCAATAGCCGCTACCATTTGTCCTTAAAACTAAACTATCCCAATTCACTTGATCTAAAAAGAGCGCGGTTAAATAAAGTCTCTAATCCCGGATCAAATATTTTTATTCATGGTAAAAAAGTTACTATCGGGTGCATCCCCCTCGGTGACAAAGGGATTGAAGAAGTTTTTTATCTTGTAAATAAAGTTGGCAAATCAAAAACTACAGTATTAATTACACCAACGTTAAATTTGAAAAGCTTTCAAGCTCAGAGTTTTTCTAGAAGCAGTAAAGATCTCGCACTTTTGAAGGAAAAATACTCAAACCTTGCAAAGAATCTATCTTCTTTGCCTTTAGATTAAATCTCGTGATCTAAAGGCTCCTCTTCCATGAGGCTTTTACCACCCCAAGGAAAGTTCTCAATGTCTTCTTCTAAAAAATCTGCATAATCAGGGTCAACATCCCCTCTTTTTTTAAGGCGCTTTAAAAGTCTTTTAATCCTTCTTTTTTGGTAATCAGTAAGTTTGTCATTCCTATAAGAAGCTGAGTACTTTACAGGACTTGGCAAAAGGATAACTAAATATAGTGACTCTAAAACCCCTAAGTCCTCAGGATGAACGCCGAAGTAAAAATCTGCAGCTTCTTTTATCCCCCAAAGGCCTTTTCCAAACTGAATAGCATTTACATACTTTTCTAAAATTAATTTTTTAGAGTAACGACCTTCAATTTGGTTTGCTATGTAAGCCTCTTTAACCTTTCTAGAAATACTTTTAGACTGATCTAAGTACACATTCTTAACAAGTTGCTGCGTAATGGTTGAACCACCCCTAACAAAAGAAAATTTTCTTAAATTTACAAGAAGAGAGTTTTTAAATTCTTTCCAATCAAAGCCATTGTGATAATAAAATTTATCATCCTCTGACATGATCACTGCTTCTAAAAAGTATGGAGAAACTCTTGAAAGCTGAACGTAGTCCATTGATTTATTGCAAAGTGTTTTACCTGAGACCGTAGCTTTAAAACATTTATTAAGCTCTGGATACTTATATGAGCGAAGATCATTTGCCATAAAAGCTGCAAAACCCACTAAAAACAAAACTATAACTACTATTCCTTTTTTCAAAACAACCCTTTTTCTTTCGCCCATGATAAACTATCTTTCAGCGCTTCTTTATGAGATCTTGGAGCAAACCCCAATTCCTTCTTGGCTTTTGCCGAGTCAAACCAGTGATACATTGTTGCAACCTGAAGATTTTCTAAGCTTAACCCAGTTTTAATCCCTAAAAAGCTCAAGCCTTTGGAAAGATAGCCTAAAAGTAACAACACCATAGTTGGTAAAACTATTCTAGGAGGCTTAACATTCACCTGTTTTGCAATTTCAGATAAAAGTTCAAAAATTGTGATGTTATCCCCTGAAAGAATGTAGCGCTCTCCAGACTTTCCATGCTCAGCAGCTTTAATAATTGCATCACACACATCTAAAACATGTACAATACTGACTCCACCCTTAGAGCAAACACTCAGTTCACCTTTAGCCATTTTCAATTGAAACTTTCTGCTACCTTTAAGCATGTCTCGAGGTCCATAAATTGTAGACGGGTTAAACGCAACAGCCCTCAACCCTTTCCTCACTTCTTCAAACACTAATTCTTCAGCTTTCTTTTTTGTCTCAAAATAGCCAAAATTATACTTTGAAACATTAAACGAAGAATCTTCATTTAGAATATCTCCTTTTTGAAGCCCCGCCCCCACAGCAACAACCGAGCTTGAATAAATCATCTTAGGTTTGTACTCAGCCTCTCTGATTTTTGAAATTACGGCTCGAGTCCCTTCAATATTCACCTTTTCCATCATTCGGCGCTCTTCTTTTGTATAACCCACGTAACCTGCTAAATGGTAAACAAAATCAAAATCTTTTAATGACCAGTCAGAAAAAAGATCTCCCTTAACCCAGTTAATATTTAAATTCTTTAATGACTTATCTTGTTCTTTAAAACTTTTAAGCTTTTCTTCACTTCGATATAAAGCGGAAACAACAGCCCCCTCATCAACTAAGGCCTCAAGCAAGTGAGACCCTAAAAACCCCGTCCCACCAGTTACAAAAATCTTTTTTCCTTTTAAATAAGACATCACATTCTAACCTTTAACCCATATAGATATTTTTCAGATAAGCTCTCTAAAATTTCAAAAGATCCCTCCATCTCAAGAGATTCTACATCCTTTAGCTGAACACCTTCAATAAGAACCTCTTCACGACTTGAAGCAATTTTATAATAATTTTCTTTAAGCTCATTTAAAAGTTTTGTCTCATGAATGAGAAGCTCTAGCTTTTCCATTAAAGACTTCATGCTGAAGTCCCCTGGCGGCTGCACTCCTAATCTTAAAAAGAGCGCGCCGATAATAAATTCTGTATGAAAAAGTCCTCCAAAGCCCTGTTTATAAGGATCTTTTTTATATATCGAGACTCTCAGTCTCTCTCTTAACACGTCAAATAGTGAGGCCACCTCTGCTTTACTCATTTCACTGTCTAAGTATAAAATTTCTTCTTTAGAAAAAAGTCTTCTTTGTTTTAAGTACATCAGTTTTTGCCAAGGCTCAGCCTTTTCTTTTAAAAATTCTTTAACCGTACTCCAGGTAAGAAGGAGGGGGGTCCCTTTCCCCATAGGGCCCCCATCTGTATCATAGGGAACCAGAGGTCCAAAGACTGTTAAGTAAGAAAGCTTTTTGTACAGTAGTCTGGCCTTTTTGGTTAAAGCTTTCTTCTCATCCGTCACCATAATAAAGTCCAAATCAGAACTAAGGCCCATCTCTCCTGTCGCCATTTTCCCAAAGAATAACAGGTCTATACCGTCTTCAGGTTTAATGATTTCTTTTAAAATCATTTCATAAGAGGACGTAACATTTTCCCCAAGCTTAACTATGTCTTTATTCTTTTTAAATTCACTTGAGGCTAAAATTCTTTGAATCATTTTTGAATCCGATAAGGAATTTAAAAAAAACTCTTCATCTTCATGAACAACTGCACTACGCCTTAAAAAGAATACATCAAGCAGACTCGGCCTTCTTGATAAAACTTGGCAGCCATAATCAGAGTACTGCAGCAAATCTACAAATGCCTGAGCAACTTTTTCTTGAGATAAGATTGCACTATAATACGATTTAAACTGATGTTTCTTACTTAAAAAGTATTGATCAAGATTTGCCAGGGCTTTTTCTTTTCTTTCACTACCCNNTCAGGTATCAACGCTTCAATTTTATCCTTAAAAGATGAAGCGCGTAGTACGCGCCCCGAGCTTCCAAAAATATTTTCTGAGGATTCAATGTAATCATTTATTATTTCATTTGAAGAGCGGGCTGAGTTAAACAGGATTTCATCAAATTCTCCGCCTGAACTCACCCAATCAAACCCCCCGACTTCATTTAAAGCATGAATCTCTCCTTCTGCCTGACGAAGAATTGTATAGTTCACTCTAAGTTCTTCAAATATCTCCTTATTGATGTCTTCTCTAACAAAAAGATCTAGTAAATCAAACGTTGAAAGCCCTCTAAACTTTACATCTTTTCCACCGTGTAGGATTTGAAACGTCTGAACAAAAAGCTCAATGTCTCGTATCCCCCCTGCACCAAGCTTTACATTTAAGCTCCCCTTGGGACACTCAACTCTATAGTCCTTTCTCATTTTAACAAAGGAATGGAAGAAATCAGAACTTAGATATTTGCGATAGCAAAATTTATCTCTAACCTCAGTAACCTCATCTATAATTTTTCCAGACCCTAATTGAATGTTCATTCTTGTATATGAGTATCTCTCCCAAGGATCTGAACTGTTCCACAAGTGATCACCGAGTCTTGTTGGGGAGCAGACCATAGGAGCACTTGTCCCACCAGGTCGCAAATCTAGGTCCACCTTAAACCCTGCCGGAACTAAGTTCATGTCTCCAACAGTTTTAATATAGTCTCTAATTTTTTTTAACCTTACGTCACTTTCTCCAAAAAAAATCACATCTATATCAGAACTTAGATTAAGTTCACCAGAACCAAGCTTGCCTAAAAAAGCCAGGGCAACCTCATCTTCTTTAGAAAAGATCTCTCCCCACGCATCGCTTAAAAGCTCTGTCACATCAAGCGTCCAGCTTTCTAAAATTTTTCGTGGAGAGGTCTGTTTTAACTTAAAGGCCAAAGAGTGGCGCAACCATGAAAGATATTTTTTTTCATGAAAATCTAAATCTTTTTTATCTTTTTGAATAATACCGGAATGAAAAGCAGGCAAGCGCTCTCCTGAGTCAAGCAACAGCCTTTCAAGTGACTCAACTGGAGCACTTGAAAATAAATAAGGAAAACTTTCTTTTATCTTAAGTATGGAGACCATTTTGCATGATAGTAGTTATATCTATCATTTGTTATTTTAGTTAGGTTAGTTCCATCAGCTCTTATAATGTATAAGTCTTTTTTACCTGACCTATTTGAGATAAATGAAATAAATCTCCCGTCAGGGCTAAAGCTTGGGCTTTCATTACTTGCCCATTTCCCGTTTGCTTTTCTTTTTTCAGTAATTCTTTTTAAGTTAGTCCCGTTAGTGTTCATCGTGAAAACATCAAAATGCCCCTTGTCCCAGCCAGCAAAAACAATTGTTTTACCATCTGGAGACCAATCAGGTGCAGAGTTGTACCTTCCTGCAATTGTTAAACGCTTAGGAATTTTCTTTTGTATGTCCATCGTATAAAGCATTGGCCGCCCACTTCGATCTGATGAAAACGCCAGGGTTCTACCGTTAGGTGACATACTTGGCTCAACATTCATCGTCTTTCCAGGCCCCTTAGTGAGTCTTTCTATAATACTTCCATTTAAGCCGATCCTGAATAAATCAGGAATCCCCCCTTGTGTTAAGGTCATAATAAGAGATTTACCATCAGGGAAGAATGTTCCCCCCGAATTTATCCCCGGCCTTGAAGACAGGAGACTTCTTCTTCTTGTTCTAAAATCATAAATATATAGGTTTGCGTTTCTAACTCCTGTTTTAGGCTGGATTGTGATCGAGCTATAAACTATCTGACTCCCTCCCGGAGACCAATTTGGTGAAAGAGATGAAGCTTTATGATAACTAATTCTTTTTAAACTCTCCCCATTCCAAGGCATTACATAAACTTCTTTCCAGCGGTTCCCCACCTTATCTGATGTTACAGCAATCTTCGTATTAAAGATTGATTTCTTCCCTGTAAGCGCCAGCATAAAATCATCTGAGAACTTATTAGCAACAAATCTCCAATCGCTTGAATTTGTTCTATACGTTTTATCAAGAGCCACTTTTAAATCTTTTAAAAGATACACTTTAAACTGAACTATCGTTTGAAGACCTTGAGATGCTGTGCTCGGAGCAATTAAAAACTCTACACCCTGTTTTCTAATTTGTTCAGCTTGAGATGAGTTGATGGTCGTCATCTTCTCCATCCCCACCACTTTAACAAATTCAAAATAGGTTGAAAACGTGAGATTACTTCGGATCTGCTTAAACATTTTAGCCTTATTGACCTTTGAAACGCCGACCATATTCATGATCGCCACCGAGCTTTTCTTAACTTTTGCATCCCCTATATCAATCTTTAGGCCTTGTCCAAACGCTGAAGCACTAAACAACAACGTTAACAAAAATATTTTTTTCATTCTTCCTCCTACCTTGGAAACGACAGCTCCACACCTTCATAATATACAATTTTTTTAAATTTTTCTGGCGGCGGGCTAAATGGGACTGCATCCTCAATGGCCTCCATAACCTTTTCATCATATATAGAATTACCAGAACTCTTCACAATTTTTTTATAAATTAAGTTTCCACTCTCATCGATTTTAATGTGGGCCACAGCGCTTAAATCCCCCTCTAACAACCATTTAGGCACATCCCACTCTGAAGAAATCGCTGTATGGAGTGTAGACCTGTAGTTTGAGTACTCAATTTTTTCCACACCGGTTAAATCAGTTCCTTTAGAGACTCTGTTGCCAGCAATTTCTTTTTGTTTCTCAATTTCAATATTTTTCTCTTCTTGCATTCTTGCAAGTTTTGCAAAAGCGTCTTCTTCAAGCCCCTCATCAACCACTTCTTCTTTTTTAGCCACAGCAGTTTTACTTTTTGAAACACCTTTAGGATTAACTTTAGCTTGTTGTTTTTTCACTTTTTTAGAAGGCTTCTTCTTCTCTTTTTTTACTACCTTCTCCTCCACCTTCTTAACAATCTTTTGGTGCTTGTCCGGCATAGCCACTATGTCGACCTTAATGGCTCTCTCAAAATGTTTTGTGTCCGCTGAAAAGTATGGACGTATCAACGCAACCAACACAATAAAAAGGTGAAGACCTAAGGAATATGCAAGAGGTTTTCGTTCTTCACTAATTGTCATTGCACCTCTTCAGTGACTAAAGAGATATCAGAAATTCCTTTATTTTTTATTTTCGATAAAACCTGAGCTACAGTTCCATAACTTGCACGCTCATCCGCTTCAAGCCTAGCTGATTTGTTTTTAGGAGAAATATGTTTATCAAAGTTCTTCAGGCTCACTTTCTTTTTACCAATAAATATTTCATTCTTTCTATTGATCACCACATCTAGAGGTTTCGCTGACTCTATCGAGTTTGTTTTTTGTGTTTTAGGCAATGCTACAGTTATGCCTGTCTTGGTCATCGGTGCCGTCACCATAAAAATAATCAAGAGAACCAACATCACGTCCACTAAAGGGGTAACATTGATTTCACTCATGGAGGCTCTTCCAAACTTTTTAGGACCACCCATTCCCATTAAAAGAAATTCCTTTCAGCAACGTTGACTAAGTCTCCAGCATAACCGTTTAGCTCATGCTCAAGTTTTTTAATTTTTCCAATATAGTGGTTATAAGCAATGGACGCCGGAATAGCCGCAGCCAAACCAACAGCTGTTGCGATCAAAGCTTCTGAAATACCTGGCGCCACAACTGCAAGACTTGTGCTTTTCATCATCCCAATTTTTTGAAATGAACCCATAATACCCCAAACCGTACCAAACAACCCAATGAATGGAGCCGTACTCCCAGCTGTTGCTAAAAAGCTAAGACCTTTTTCCGCATCTAGAATTTCACTCTCAACAGAGTTAGTAAGAGTTCTTTCTAAAATTTCAGATTTTGTCAAAAGTGTTTCTTTATTAGCGCCACGAATTTTTTTTATTTCTTTAAAACCAACAAGAAAAACTCTACAAAGATTTGACCCTTTATACTTATCCTTTGAATCAACAATCTCATCCATTGTCTCAGACTTCCAAAATGAATCTAAAAATAATTTATTTGCAGCAAAAAGCGTTTTAAAGGTTTTATGCTTAGTTATAATAATCATCCACGAGTATATGGACATCCCCACAAGTATCATGAATGTTATCTTAACAATTGGCCCTGCAGACATTATTGCATGCCATGCAGAAAAATCTGCAGTTACTTTTAACGCTTCCTCACCCATCAACTACCAGCCTTTCTTTTTCTCTTAGAAATTGAGGCTTTAGAGTAATAATTATAGCTGTTTTTCTCAACCTTTCTTTGTTTTAGGTCTTACCATCTTAGTCTAGTATTGTATTGAATCACTCTCTTGAGTTGTTTGAATAACGGACATGTTCCTTCTCTGAATTTCAGCCTTAAGCTTTGGCGATAAAATCCCCCTTACCGTTTCATCAATAAATAAAAAGTCTGCTTCTGAATCATAAATTGTTTCTAGGTGGATAGATGAGAAAAACGACCATTTAACCCAAGCCTTTAGGCTTGCTGCGTATAAAAATCTAGGCTCAACTCTTTTTAAATTACTAAGTGTATTGTCATAAGGGCTTGCCACATAAACTCTATTAATTTCAAAAGCTGATAGAGTGTGAAGCAAACTCACAGCCTTCTCTTTTCCAACATCTGTTCGGATAAGCAAAAGAAGCTGATTTGCACTCGATTCCTTTAAAACTTCTGAAAGCAGCCCGTCTGTATGATCTGGAGCAAAAGATTTTGATAAAACATAAAGCCCTTTAGTTGAGCATTTCCACACCCCGTCCTCTTCCCAAATAATATACGACTTAATCCCCTCTTCTAGCTCCACTCTAGGTTGCGGAGGATTAACCCTAAAGCCTAAGTTGTGAACCGTTGTGATTAAGGAAAATCCTATAATTCCCAAGACTGCAAAAGTTGCCAGAGGGTAGGTATAAGCTTTGTTTAACTTCATTGATGCTCCTAAGTAAAAACAGGTATCAACTATACCTATTTAATGACAGCCCCTTGTTTTCTGCTATTTATTGCCTCAACAGTGGTACGTCTAAAAGGAGAGCTATAATGTTTCGATTAGGAAGACAAGTTGAGTCTGCCCTATTGGCCGTAAAGGCTTTAAATGAAGCTTCAGGCAAAGATGTGCCCATTTCTGATATTTGCCTTAATTATGGGCTGTCTAAAAATACCCTTTCAAAAATTATGCAGTCTCTCTCAGCTCATAAACTCATTGAGTCCTCACAAGGAACCAGGGGTGGCTATAAACTTATGCAGCCTTTAAACGAAACAAGCTTCTTTGAGCTTTTAGATGCTCTTGGAGAAATTAAAAACTTAAAGTGTAGAGAAGGAGACTCTTGTAGTCTTTCTGAAAACTGCTCTATCAGCTCCCCTCTTATTAAGTGGGAGCTAAATTTTGAAAACCACCTTAAAAACACTTTTTTAGATGAGCTGCTTTATGAGCAGGCCTCAAAAACATCTTTAGATTTAAACAGGAGCCTTTAAAATGTCTATAGGCGAAAAAGAATACAAATACGGGTTCACTACAGATATCGAGATGGACACTCTTGCAAAAGGGCTAAATGAAAATATCATTAAACTGATCTCAGAGAAAAAAGAAGAACCTGAGTGGATGCTTGAATTTAGACTAGATGCATTTAAAAAATGGAAAACTATGATTGAGCCTCATTGGGGGTCTCACACATATGACCCCATTGATTACCAAGGGATTTCATATTTTTCAGCGCCTAAAAAGAAAACTGAAATCGCCTCTCTTGATGAACTTGATCCAGAACTTTTAAAAACATTTGAAAAGCTAGGTATTCCACTTAGTGAACAAAAAAGAATTTCAGGTGTAGCAATGGACGTTGTTTTTGACAGCGTATCTGTTGTGACTACTCAGAAGAAAGAGCTTGAAGAGCACGGGATTATTTTTTGCTCTATATCTGAAGCGATTAAAGATCACCCCGAACTTGTTAAAAAATACTTAGCGTCTGTTGTTCCTGTACAAGACAATTTCTTTTCAGCACTAAACTCTGCTGTTTTTACTGATGGGTCTTTTTGCTACATTCCTAAAGGAGTTAAATCTCCAATTGATCTTTCTACTTACTTTAGAATCAACGCTGAAGAAACCGGTCAGTTTGAAAGAACTCTTCTTATTGCTGATGACGACAGCTTTGTGAATTACCTTGAAGGTTGCACAGCACCACAAAGAGATGAGAACCAACTCCATGCAGCGGTTGTTGAAATTGTAGTTTTAGAAAATGCAGAGGTGAGATACTCAACTGTTCAAAACTGGTATGCAGGAGATAAAGACGGCAAAGGTGGAATTTATAATTTTGTGACTAAAAGGGCAAAGTGCATTGGTAAAAACTCTAAAGTGAGTTGGACACAGGTTGAAGCCGGCTCTTCTATAACATGGAAGTATCCAAGCTGTATCTTACAAGGTGAAAACTCTGAAGGTCAGTTTTACTCAGTAGCACTAACGCATGATAAGATGCAGGCAGACACTGGAACAAAAATGCTCCACATAGGAAAAAACACCAAGAGCACCATCATCTCTAAAGGCATCTCAACAGAATCTTCTATGAACAACTATAGGGGACAAGTGAAAATCATGCCTTCGGCTGAGGGAGCAAGAAACTACTCACAGTGTGACTCAATGCTTGTTGGCGATAAATGTTCCGCAAATACGTTTCCAGCAATTGAAGTTAAAAATAACTCTTCTGTTGTAGAGCATGAAGCTTCCACATCAAAACTAAGTGAAGACCAAATGTTTTATTTAAAGTCTCGAGGTTTTGATGAAGAAAAAGCCATTTCTTTATTAGTGAATGGTTTTTGCAAAGAAGTCTTTAAGAAGCTTCCTCTAGAGTTTTCAGTGGAAGCAGTTAAATTAATAGAAATGAAATTAGAAAATAGCGTAGGTTAAAAGTAGGACAATATGATTAATATAGTGAATCTAAATGCAAGTGTAGACGGAACTCCCGTTTTAAAAGACTTCAACTTAAAAATTGAACCTGGAACTGTACATGCCATCATGGGACCAAACGGCTCAGGAAAGAGTACTCTTTCAAAAGTTATCGCCGGTCATCCCGATTACGAAGTTACCTCTGGAAAAATAGAATTTGAAAAAGATTTTAACACAATTGACCTTCTAGAGCTTGAACCACACGAAAGATCTTTAAACGGAATCTTTTTAGCAAATCAATATCCTGTAGAAGTTCCCGGAATTAACAATCTTGAGTTTTTAAGAGAATCTTTTAACAACCATTGTAAATTTCAAGGGGCTGAAGAGTCTACTGATGAGACTTTTGAAAATATGGCTTTAGAGAATATTAAAAAAGTGGCCTTAAGCCCACAGTTTTTATACAGAGGCTTAAACGAAGGCTTTTCAGGAGGAGAGAAAAAGCGTAATGAAATTTTACAAATGCTCCTTTTAAATCCAAGCTTCTCTATTTTTGATGAAACGGATTCAGGGTTAGACATTGATTCTTTAAAGGTTGTAACAAATTGTTTAAATGAAGCTAAAAGCGCTGAAAAGTCATTTCTCCTTATCACTCACTACAAAAGAATTCTTGATTTTGTAGAGCCTGACTTTATACACATTCTTAAAGATGGAAAAATTATTAAAACTGGCGACATTACACTCGCTAATGAACTTGAAGAAAAAGGCTACGACTGGCTATGAGTTCTGAATTAACCAACATCACCCCACATCCAAAATCTGAGGCCTGGAAGTTTACTCCAAAAAACCTTTTGTCTCAAAAAAACTTTGTCCAGCCTACTCATACAACTTTAGATGAGGCACTGGATACAAAAGTTGCAATAGGCCCGTCATCTCATCAATTTGAAGCCCTCTCTCTTCTTGATCTCCAAGGAGATGGCTACATTAAAGTAAGTCAATCAACTCCGGCTTTTCTAACTGATTCAAATACAAAAAGAGCCTCACTAGATTACACCCTGGCTGACTTATATAAAAAAGCCCCCACTTTAAAAGTTGATTTGTTAAAACCTCTTCCATCTACCTTATGGATTTCACCGAGCAACACTTTACGTGTGGCAGAAATCAATCTAGCTGAGAATTCAAGCCAAACGATTTGTATTTTTGAAGCCGATTCTCCAAAGGCTGACGCTGAAGGATTTTCTTTTAACTTTAACGTATCTAAAGGAGCCACGTTAGAACTTGGTGTTTCAGCAAACACTTCAAACTCAACTTTCTCAGTCATCAATATAAACACTGAAGGACAATCTAAAGCTAATGTTTTCTCCTTATTGAGTGGAGATGTGGACTATAAGAGAATTGAAGTGAATATTTATCAAAAAGGAGTTGAGTCTGAAGCTTCTTTAAACGGCCTTTGCTTTACAAATAACACTTCAAGCCTAGAGCTACACTCAAATGTTTTTCATTTAAATAGTGACCAACACACAACTCAAATTTATAAAACAATTTGTTCAGGAAAAGGAAAGGCAATCTTTGGAGGCCGTATCCATTTAACCGAACAAGCTTCTGGCGCTACAGTAGAACAGCTAAACAACAATCTTCTTATTGGTAAAAAAGCGAGTGTTGACACACAGCCTGAGCTAAACATCTACCAAGACAACGTTAAAGCTAGTCATGGAGCCACAACAAGCACAGTGGATGATGACCACCTATTCTACTTTGCCTCAAGAGGGTTTAAGCCTGAGCAAAGTAAGCGCATGCTACTTGAGGCTTTTTGTAAGTCTTCTTTTTCAAATATTAACAACAAAGGTTTAATCGACTATTTTTCTGATGCTCTTTTAAAGGAACTGCAAAATGTGGAGTAGCGCTGAGCTTACACAGCTTTTTCCACAGTTAAAAAGCATGGCTGAAAGTGGCATAACTTATTTAGACAGTGCCGCAACATCTTTAAAGCTTAAAGCCTCTGTAGAGGCTCAGTATGATTTTGATTTGCACCACACAGCAAACGTTCATAGAGGAGCACACCGTCTTTCAGGCGCCGCCACTCAAGCTTATGAAAATTCCAGGATTTCTGCTGCAAAGTACTTAAACTGCAGTCCTGAACAAATTGTTTTCACAAAAGGAACAACTGATTCTATCAACTTAATCGCCAATCACTTTTCACAAACATTAACTACAGGTGACTGCATCCTCCTTACTGAGATGGAACACCACGCAAACCTTCTCCCTTGGCAACAAGTCTCAAAAGCAACTGGAGCAAAGCTTTTATTCGCTTCTGTTGATGCAACCGGTGAGTTAAATCTTGAGGAGATAGAAGACCTTTTAGGTAACAATAACGTTAAAGTGTTATCGCTTTGCCACATCTCTAACACAACAGGGACTCTTAACCCTATTGATGCGATCTCTAAGCTTTGCATTAAACAAAGCGTCTCTCTTGTTGTCGATGGCGCTCAAGCTGTTACTGCGCTCAAGCCAGATTTAAAATCTTTAAATACTGATTTTTATACTTTTTCAGCGCATAAAATCTTTGGCCCTTTTGGAGTTGGAATTTTATTTATTAAGGATGTTTCAAAAATACATCTTTACCAACAAGGCGGTGGAATCGTCACAAGTGTTGAATCAACACATGCTGATTTTGTAAAAGGTCCTCAAAAATTTGAAACTGGAACCCCTAATATTTCAGGGGTTATCGCCCTAAAGGAAGTCTTTAAGTTCTTAGGCTCTTTAGATTTTTCTAAAGTACAACATGAAGAGCGCGAGCTGTTAAACTATACATTTGATGAGCTCTCAAAAATTGAAGGCTTTGAACCTGTTGGAACTTCAAACTCTAGAGTAAATATTTTATCTTTTAACTTTAAGGGAGTTCACCCAAATGACTTATGCGAACTTCTTGATGAGCAAGGCATTGCCCTAAGAGCAGGGCATCACTGCACTCAGCCCTTATTAAAGAAGATGGGCCTTGCAGGATGCGCAAGAGCGTCTTTTTCTATTTATAACTCCAAAGATGATGCTGATAAGCTCGTCAAAGCCATTAAAAAATCACTCGAGGTATTAAGATGAATCATATTTCTTCTGAAGACGTTTTAGTAAGATCACAATTAACACCAAATCCACACGCATTAAAGTTTATTGTTAACCACCCCCTAAAAAAAGAAGGAAAGGTGACTTACAGAAATCTGAGTGAAGCTGAGGGCGTTATTCTTGTCGAAGATATTTTTAATCTTGAAAATATTGTTCAGGTTTTCCTTTTTCAAAACACTTTAACGGTTACTCATAATGGTGAGTGGGACAATAGTGAGCTTAAAAACTTTATTGAGCCCATTATTAAAACAAGGCTTCCTATTCACAACCCTTCATTTCAAACACCTGAAGAAAAAGCTGCTGTCAGTAAAATTAAAAACCGCGAAGACTTATCTCCAGAAAGACAAGAGATTGAAAAAATACTAGATAAAACTATTCGCCCAGGACTGCAGGCAGACGGCGGAGATTTAGAAGTTACTGAATATAAGCACCCTGAACTGTTCATTTCTTTTGAAGGTGCATGTGGCTCATGCCCAAGCTCCGTGATGGGAACACTTCAAGCTATTCAAGGTATTTTACAAAATGAATTTCATGAAGAGATTCAAGTGATCCCTGAATAGTTACTCGTCCCAGTACTCCATATTGTAAGCTCTTTTTAAAAACCTGAGCTTCGAACTGAAATCATAGTATGGACGTGTAAAGTAAACCCGAACACTTCCTTTTCTCTCCCCTTCAACTGCAGGGTTGTATATCACTCGTTTAACTCTAGTAAAACCATACTCAGCAGCTCTCCTTCCTGTCCAAGTGGCTTTAGCTGCTTTTTTCTCATTCATTGTAAGAAGATTCTCTGTAAATTCATTGTAATTGTCTCCTGAAACCCAGCGCCCTTTAATATAATCTATGTTTTCCAAACCGAAATGATTGATCATATTTTCAAATAAATCAGTTCCTCTAAATCTAATACGCCGACCTGTTTTAAGGTTTCTTGTATCGATACTAAACTCTAAAATCCCTCTTGAAAGATCCCCATTAATACCAAAAGAATCTTTTCCTTTTGATATCCATGAGTAATGTTTTGATGAACTAATTACACTTCCATTGACAGAATTTGGCACCTCAGAAAGAAGCTTAAAGCACTGAACAGACCATACAGGCCCTCCCCAAAAGATAAGTGCTAAAATGAATATTTTCAGTGCTTTCATTAGATTATAAAAAGCAAAAATCATACCGACTAAAGACTGAGAGCATTAAAGTCGTAAGACTTTGTTCCTGTATTAAAATAGTAAGTGCTCAACCCATAAACATACTTAGCCGAACATCTAATATGGCCATAAAAATATACATTTCAATACTTACGACCTTACTTTTAACTCAACAAGCAAGCGCACTGATCACAGTGAATTCTTTTAAAGAGGACCATGTGCCGGGACAGCTTATCATTAAGCTAAAGTCCAATGCTCTCATGGCAAAGAACATGCTTCTTTCTACTGGGGCTAAAGAGATAAGATCTTTTAAAGAGATCAGTTCTGCTCTTTACTCTTTTCCTGAAAGTACAGATCTTCAAAAGCTTGCTCTTAATTTACAAGATCAAAGTGATGTAGATTATGTAGAACTTAATCAATATCATTATTTGCAAGCAGCTCCTGCTGACCCCCACTATTCAAAAGTTTATGGCCTTAACAACACCGGCCAAAGTGGAGGAGCTCATGATGCTGATATTGATGCTCCTGAAGCATGGGCAATCACCAAAGGTTCAAAGAGAGTTTTAATTGGTGTTATTGATACCGGTGTTGATTATTCACATCCTGATATTATTGATAACTACTGGGTAAATCCTGGTGAAAGCGGCCTTGATAGTAGAGGAAGAAACAAACGAACAAACGGTATCGATGATGATGGCAACGGCTACATAGATGATTACAAGGGTTGGGATTTTTACAGTAATGACAATGACCCTAAGGATCGACACGGCCACGGAACACACTGTGCTGGCATCATTGGCGCACGAGGAAACAACAACAAAGGCATCACTGGGGTAAATTGGTATGTTTCAATTGTTGGACTAAAAGTTTTTGATGACAGAGGAAAAACAAGAACTGATGCTCTTGTTGCCGCAATCAATTACGCAAGTCTCATGAAAATCCCTATAACAAATAATAGCTGGGGTTCTTATCGATACTCTGATGCAATAAAAGACTCCATTCAAAATGCCAACCGCAGTAATATGCTTTTTGTAGCGGCGGCCGGAAACTACCACGGAAACAATGACTCAAAACCTTTTTACCCAGCCTCATACAACGTTCCTAATATTATTTCTGTTGCAGCAACTGACCATAAAGACAATATAACTTCTTTTTCAAACTACGGCTCAAGCTCTGTAGATATTGGCGCTCCAGGAAACCGCATATACTCTTCAATAAGCCTAAACAAAGGGTCTTATTCATTTAAAAACGGCACTTCAATGGCCGCACCTTATGTGGCTGGTGTCGCAGGGCTTTTAAAAGCTCGCAGATCTGGAGTAAGCGCTTCTAAAATGAAAAGGGCCATTATAAATTCAGGTGATTTAGTACCTGGCCTCAAAGGGCAGGTTCAAAGTGGTAGACGCTTAAACGCTTACAAGGCGCTAAACCAATAAGTTTACATTCTAAAATGAAAACCCATCACAAGGCCGTATTCTTTAACGGTCGATGGGGCTTTGGCACTACTCATAAAGGTTGAAGATGTGAAAAACTCAGGTCTTAAAATTAAATTCGGATATAAATGATAGTCTATTCCTAAATGAACACCCACAAAAACACCTGATCCAGATACACTTCCCACAGCATCTGTTTCTTCACGGTCAATCGTCCCTGAGGCAACTCCAGCCCCTAAACCTGCAAAAGGAACCCATCTTTGTAAGATAACAGAGTTTTTCAACTCTTTTTTAGGAAGAAAGGTTGGAGCCCTTAAAAAATACCTTCTTGCGATAAGCCCTGTAAACCCAACATCAACACCAAAGGGGCCTAACTCAAAACCCCTTCTATGACTTAGGGCCAGACTCCATTTCTCATTTAAATATTTTTCGACACTTATTCCAAGCATTCCGGGTGCTTGATCGCTTGATGCAGATACTGTTTTATCTCCCGTTTCATCAAAAACTTCTTGATCTACACCACTACCACCAAAACCAAAAGAGAAGCCATAAACCAAATCAGACGTGAGCTTTGAGGCTTCGGCTGACGATGAGGAGCCTATTAAAACTCCACATGTTAAACATACATTTAAAATAAATAAATTAAGCGGCGATATCCAGTTCTTCATTAGAAGTATTATCTGTAATCTGGACAATATCTTCAAGAGAAAGTTCACCTTTATCTACAAGATTAACGACTAGCTTTTGCAAACTCCCCAGAAGTTCTTCTTTTCTTTCAAGAGACATTGTATCTGGTTGTGAAAGATCGTCCTCTAAAATCTGCTTCGTTCTTGGAGGTACAAACTCTAAAACATAGTGCTTCATCTCAGCCACAGTTCTTATATATGCAACAAGTGCCTCATTAGAACTATACTTTGCAATAACGCCTAGTGCACTCCTGTCCCACTGACTTAAAAATCCAATGTGAGGCGTTTTAAGTTTAAATTTATCCATGACAGGGCCTTTAATAAGGGGAAGAGTTGCACATGAGTCTGTAAAATTCATTGTTCCAACTAATTTTGCTAACGTCAGATCCATAGGTACACTAGACTCTTCAAGCTCGTTTTCTCCAAAATATGGTGCAATTTGATCTTCTATGGTCTTTAAACCTTCTTCGCTCATGGCACTCAATTGTGCAGCGGAGTTAAGGAGTTCAACCCGCTTATCTTCATCAAGGTTTTCAAAATACTTCTTGCGCATTTTATCCGGCATATAAAGTGTCACAACTGTCTGTGTCTCAAGATCATTACCAAGTAAAACATTATTTAATGTTCCTAGAGCAGAGTTTCCAATGAATGAGAACGGTCTGTGTAAAGAGTCTGTTCCAAGGTTTAATGCTGAAATTAAATCCCAGTATACTTTATTTAAAAATTCTAATTTCTTTTCATTTGGAGTTTCATGCATTTTTGCAAATACGCCGCTCATTTTTTTCTTTTCTTCTTTCGGTATTGGCAGACTACCTAGAACACTTCCTGAAATTTCAGCAAAACTTGCTAGTAAGAACAGCCCTTCTTCGCCTTGTTCACACCATTCAGAAACTAAACTCTCTAACTGATCAACAACCTTTGGAGCTAGGTCTTTAATTTGAGTTGTTAAATGGTCAACCTGATCCATAAACCCTTTTGAGTCATCATCAGATGAAACAGTTTGTCCCACCCCAAAGCCTTCACCCATTTCAGTTTTACTTTGAATTTGAATAGATTGAGAAGAGTTCGACCCTTCAGCAGTTTTCACATCCGACCCACCAAGGGCTTTCCATAAAACTACACCTAGTAATAAAGCTAATGCCAATACAATATTGCCAACTAAACCTTGCATATCTTGCACAAGCTTCATCCATGGAGCTGTCTTCTCTCCATTAGGATTTAACCTGTACTGCACTATTGTTTTCCCGTTTTCTCCAAATTCACTCTTAACTCTTTTACTCAACCAAGTTTCAACCGAAGATTTAATTTCATCTCCAACTTCTGAATCTAAACCAACCTGAATCTCTACTCCACGAATAGAATATTTCTCAAGAGGGTTGGCTCCTGCCATATTAGGTATTGAATAACTATCAAAAAGCGCATCAGCATCAAGAAACCCTAAATCTAAATCACTAAACTCTAAGTTTTGAGGCTTTCTATCTGTATTCACCACTCTTAAGTCAAATTTTGCACCAACATTAAAATGTTTCTGATCAACTAATGCCGATAACTCTTGAGTGTATCTATGCACAAGCATATTCTCCAGCGTCGCCCTGACACTCACTGCATCAGCCTTTTTTAAAGGGCTTGATTTTGCGAATGCAAGATTTACAGAACAGAACATTAAAAGAGAAGTTATGCAGATTTTAATCATTTTATTTTACCTGTCGCTTTTTTTGTACTTTTTGACGCCGGAACTCTTAAGGGCATCTTCAAAGTTCTTCTAATTTTACCCGCCATTTCCACAGCTGACTTTAATTCTGGATTAACAACAAGAGCGTCTTCATACCACTTTAAACTATCCTTAAACTGACCTTTCCCATAAAGAATCGCAGCTTTCATCGTCATAGCTCTTTCAAATTGTGGGAACTTCTCTAACACCTTATCAATTTCAATAAGTGCTCTCTCTAGCTGTTCTGTTCTTGCATACTGCTGAGATCTAAACAATTGATCAATCACTTGTCTTGCTGTTTGGAGCTCTTCTGAACTACTCGTAGTTCCTGTAAGCGTTAAGTTTAATTGAGTCCCTAAACTTCCACCTGCATTTAGTGGAATCCAAATATCTTTTTTCTTAAAACCATCTTTTTTAATAACAAAGTTCACAAGTTCTCCAGGTGAATGCTCTGTTAAATAGTTTTCCATTTCTTTCTTAGTTTTTCTAAGAGGCGTTAACCCCAAGGATTTCTCAACACCTTTAGAGTCAACAATAAAGACTTCTGCCTGATCTGGCTCTGAACCTACTTCAAGAGGTACTGTTGAACACCCAAAAGAAAACATGAGTATTGATCCTAGTAATATTTTTTTATAACTTTTAAGTATATATTTTTCCATCATGTTTCATATCGTAACAAGTTGAGACTTTCTTTATACTCAAATTCTCAATTTAAACCATAGTCTAAGTAAGACCCTGTTCTCTATACGATAGTCCGGATCAATTGCCTATCTTCAGCACAAAAGATGCATCTCTAAGGTAAATATCACCCATCGAAGGAGTTACCCGGGTAACAAAATTATTATTTGTAGGCGGAGTTATTGCTGATGATAGGAACAAGTCTACACCGTCACCGCTAACGAAAGTACTTGAACCTACTACTGGCGAGAACCCTGTACTTCCTGAGTCTTGAACTGTACTCATAAACTCAATATCCCCAGATGAACCAGCATCATTTTGTACAACTGTCTGTAAATAAATCGTTGGACTACTAAAACTAGACAGATCCAAATATGCCCTTGTATCTGTAAAATCCGTTTGTGAATTCACAGAGCTTTGATAATGCGTGATTCTATGTACAAGTCGTGCACTTGCCAAATTTTCTAGAGACACCCAAAGACCCGCCTTATATGCTCTAACTGATCCTGAAGAACACTCATACTCACACTTTATTCGTATACCATAACGGTTATTCTCATTTGTTTCGTCAAAATTTAATGAACCTTCATCAAACTGAACAGATGCTAACTGAATACTATTGCTTGAAAATCTTGTCTCTGTAGTACTAACAATCTCATCATTCTCTAGGTTTTGTAGACCCAGTACACCCTCTGAAGTTCCTTGAGTTGATACAACAGCTTCAAGCTCCCAAGCATTGTAATCAATTATTTTCTTCAAATCATTTGCCCTACGACGAAACATTAGAGCACTTTCAAAATCCGCATAAACTTCATCTGAAGTTGAAAAAGCAAAGGCTGAATCGTCCTGATTACTTGGAGAGCTTTCAGAAGATAATAAAGAGAAGTACAACTTTGTTTTAGTTGCATTAACTTGGTTGACCAAAAGCTTAACACTATAAACGATAAGATCACCATCTGAAGATGTTTGATCAAGAAAAACTCTATAATAGTCCAAACCAACATTAGGAGTGATCGCCATTCTCACTCTTGTCGGCTCAAATACGCCCCCACTAATACTCACACCGCCTATTGTTGAATCAGAAGCATCAACTAAAGACACCTGCCGAGCAGAGCCGTCTGTGTTACTAGCAATAATTTCTAATTCATATGAAGAAACTCCATCATACGCATTGGTATCAAATGACGTTTGCGTTCTTTCAAAAGCTAAACCGCCCCCAGATGATGATGACATTGCACCATCTGTCATTTCAACAGCGACTTGCAAACTTAAATAACCTGATCGCAGAATAAACTCTTCTGCTGAAAATAATGTTGATGAGCCATCTGCAAAAACACCTTCAACAACATAGTAATATGTTTTATCTGCTACGATATCCGAATCAGAATGAGCGAGACCACCCACATTTGCTAATAATCCATATGGTCCATTAGCAATTAGGGACCTATAAAGATTGTAACTAACAGCACCACCTATAGCCCCCCATGATAAATCAATAGTACTCGCACCATTCACAGCAGTTAAACTAGATGGCCCTGTTATTAACTCTATACTCTTTTCAACGGAGTTCGCTGAAGGAACTCCTGATGAGCTTAAAGATCTAATAACGTAAAAATACCTAGTCCCCGGGACTACTGACGTATCTGTATAAGATGTTTCTGTGGAGAGCACAGTATCAACAAGAGCATAAGGGCCACTACTTACAGTCCCTCTTAAAACCTCATAGCTTTCAACGCTTGGAGAGGCTGTCCAAAAAAGATCAACACTTGTATTCACATTTGCTGAAATGAAAAAACCTAAAGGAACTAGAGGTACTTCACTTAGGTTAACACCAGAGCTTATTTGCGACAATGACATTTCTGCTGACGATGCCCCATATCCTCTATATCTATAATAATATGTTTTATTTGGGTCTACTGTAGGGTCTAGATATGTCGTTGTTAATAAATTGTTAGCGACTATATCAAAATTTAACCCATCTGAAGACCTAAGCAAATCGTAAGACAATGCCCCGCCCACCGCAGCCCACGTAATTTCTATCGTTGAGCTATTAGAAAATCTACCAACCGGCGCTACATCTTCAAGTTGAGGGATAGCAACAACCTCGTTTGACATTGCTGTTTCAATGGATCCCTTCAAAGCCGTTACAGAGAAATAATATGTTGTTCCTGTTGTTAAACCCGTAACACGGATATTCAGGTTAGATGATGAACTCCTCACCGGAGAGCCATAAGCACCTGAAGAAGTCGCCATATAAACATTATAAGCTGTCACGCCTTCAACTTGCGCCCAAGACAATTCTATCTCTGTACCTGTGGTATTGTTTTCCGCTCTTAATTGAGAAGGAGTCCTTGGCATTATTCCCGGTGTTACAGCTAAACCCTGGTCTGAGAGAAGTGTTCCATTTGGATAGTTTGCTTGTACTTTATAAAAATAAGAATTCCCATTAATAGCAGTTAAATCTAAATAGCTCGTGGACCCATAACTACTTGTAAGCGTAGAGTATATAATCCCGTCATCTGAACGTAAAACATCATAATCTGTTACACCCGGTAACGTTGACCATGTTAAGTCTACTTGGTTGTTTCCCGCTATTCCTGTTGGAGCATTTGGTGTTGTATATGTCCATGCTGATACAGGCGCTGATGTAAAAAATGGAGTACCCACTTTAGCAGCAACCCTTACAAAGTGTTCTGTATTTCCTGCTAGCCCCGTTAAGTTAAATGTATTTGCAAATGAAATTCCTTGGTCTACATATGGTCCACCAACAGAGTCTGCTCTTGAAATAACATACCTTGAAGCACCACTAACAAGAGGCCACTCTACTTTAATGAAGCCGGCTGTCTGTACAGTCAAACTTATATTAGACGGTGTCGATGAATCTGTTCTCATACCCGGAACAACTTGTGATTCAGCTCCACTTGTTGCATCTGCAAAGTGCGCTTGAATTCTGTAGTAGTAACCAACACCACTCACTGCCGCCGCATCAGTATATGTACTGCCCACCGGAGTTGCTATACTCACATAAGGGCCGTTAAGATTTGTCGACCTTAATACGCTATAATCTTGCACTCCCCCAATGTCATTCCAATTTAGTAAAATATCACTAGCTGATGGAGTCACCGTAAATCCTGTTATGGTTGCTTCTCTGTATGAAACTATGTTTGAGTCCGCAGAAGTAAAAGCCCCCCAAGAAGCTGCCACTTTAAAGTAGTTCATCCCTGTCATAACAGGAACACCTACCAAAAAAGGGTTCCCAACTTGCAGAATTTCTGTGTAAGGTCCACCCAAATTTGAAGACGTATAAACTTTGAATTCATTATAGTGAGTTGGAGGAGTCCAATCCAACCTTAGACTTCCACCAACTTTTGAAAGAACTAAGTTGGTTGGAGATGTCGGATCCACACCAGGGCTAACACCTTGAATTTGAGAAGGGTAGCCAACATATACTTTATCACCCTCTAAATCTATTACATATGCTTGTATATAATAATATCGAGCATCGCCGTTCACAACTGCATCTACATAAGTAAGGCTCGTTGTTCCGGCAACCAGAACATCATAGTCACCTTTATAATCAGATGATGAGTATATATCATATCTTAATGTTAGCCCTGAAAGATCAGTATGAAGCCCTGGGCTCACCCATGATAAATGAACAGCCCCATCCCCTGGATGCACTGTAAAGCTAGGAGCTGATCTTGTGTAAAAACCTATAAATTCAGACTCTACTGTATTGTTAGATCCCCAACCAGACTTAACTGCATAGTAAAATAATTCATTACCCGGTATACTACATCGCTCAGACTTTAAAGTACTTGTGGTCTCTAAGACACTGGTATTAGATTTATACGTATCTCGAAGAAGTTGGAAATTCGTGTAATACTGTGGAGCAGTCCATGTAAATACAGCTCCCCCGGCTCCTCCACAAGCATCCAAACTAGCTATAGGTTTCACTGTAAACTCTGTTGGACCGCCTGGTGTTATTTTAGGAACAGCTGCAGTAACGTTTGAATGTTCCGTGTCTCCAGAAGGGTTACTTGCTGTAACAACATAATAGTAAGTTTGACCATTCGTTAACTCCGCATCTACATGAGTAGTCGTTGCCAAAGTCAAACCAAGATCAACAAATGGTCCACCAAAGCTTGTAGATCTTGAAATTTTATAAACCATATTTTGAGGAAAACCTGACCAACTTAATGTCACTGCAGCGTCCATCCCTAAAGACGATAGACTTGCAACCGTTGCTGCCGGTGGAGCAGAGGTTGTTATGTTTTCTACTGAGGAATATCTACTGCGCCCCGTACTATTGGAAGCAAAGACTCTGTAAAAATATTCTGTATTATCAGATATTAATAAATCCCTATAGCTATTTGAAACCAGTCCACTTGCTATAACTGAAAAAGGACCATTTATAAATAAAGATCTCTCTACAGAGTATGTCGGCGTCGGTGACGATGTCGTATCAGGAAGCCAGTTTAGTAATATAGAACCATCTACACTACCAACTAGCGCTAAACCTGCCGGTCCATCATCATAGTGCCTGAATGATGTAAGTGATGAGCAAACAGACCGTGTTCCCACCTGGTTTAAACTGACTGCATATAAATCAGTGACGACATTATTCCCTACATTAATCGTTACACCAGCTCCCTCAAATTCTACAGGGTTCACTGTTGCTACTTCAGCCGTACATGCGACATCAGAATAAACAATCATACTTGTTCTTGGCATAAAGTCAGGACTAGCAGCAAAATTTCCGCTTATCTGAATCTCTTCTGAATATGAGGGAGAACCCGGTGTCACCGCTAAAAAATTTGGTGCTCCAGGAATTAAACCATCGTGAATATAGTTTGTCATATAAACACAATTACTAAAATTTCCAGCTTCATCAAAAGACTTTGCATAAACAAACGTTTCTGTATTTTGAGGAACATTAATAGTGATTCCACCGCCTGCAAACTCAGTTGCTGTTCCATCTCCCAACTTACTAATACAAGACGGGCTATCAAAAAACGATACCTCTGATACAGGCAGTTGGCTTGTCGGTGCATCTAAAGATGTTCCAGACATAGAAGGTGTTAAAGAACTGTTATTCGGTGATAGCGGTGAAACTGAAGCATACGTAGGATCTAAAGGTGCAATCGTATTATGAATATACTGTGTAACAAGAACACAGCTCGATAAATTACTGTACTCATCCAAAGCCTGCGCGTAGATATCATTAGTTGAATTTTGAGGAAGTGTTACCGTAATCCCTGAAGAAGTGTATTGTCCTCTTGTTCCACTTCCTAATAAATTAGTACATGTTGCTTCACTATATAATGACACTGTAGTGATCGAACCATCAGCTGTTCCAATAACTGTTGGAGTATAGGAAACTCTCGAGGGTGACGCTGGAAACGTTGCAAAAAATCCTGGATTAGGCGCTGGGTTAGTTGAATGGTCATAGCCTGTATGAAACGTACATGTAGAAACGTTCCCTTCAATATCAGAAACCGTTACATAAATATCCGTTGTAGTATTTGATCCTGCTGTAACTTGTATACCCGACCCTGCATACTCTGCAGGTGTTCCTTGCCCAATTAAGTTCGTACAGTTTTCATCATCATACATGCTAAGATTAACAGTTCTGTTCGCAGGCACTCCGATAATAAAAGGTGTTGTACTAACATTTGTCGGTGATTCCGGATTAGTCGTTGCAAAAGTTGGTTGTGATGGAGGTGTTGTGTTGTGTGTGTAAGCCGTAAAAAATGTACAAAGTGAATCATTCCCTGCAGCATCAAATACTTTTCCATAAATATTAGTAGTGTGGTCTGCCTGGATACCAGCAATGGTACCCGTTAATTCAAATTCTGACTTACTACCGCTTCCAATCACATTCAAACATGTGTTTGCATCATATAACATAATCATCGCCGCATCAGCAGGAGATGTACCCACTATTAAAGGCTGCGTTGTTTGATTCGTTGGAGATGTTGGACTTACTGAAAGATATGATGCGTTCAGTGGTGAAATGTCATCATGCGTGAATGAAGTTAATAAGGCGCAAACTGATGGCTGATTTTGATCATCTAAAGATTTAGCATAAATTTGAATCGTTCCATTCTCTATACCTGTAACTTGAAATCCTGTGTTTTCAAAATCTACGGGATCACCGCTAGCTAGTGAATTTAAACAACCTGAATCACTATATAACTCTACTGCAATACTACCTACCGCAGTACTTCCACGTACTATTGGAGTGTGCGTGTCTTTATTAGGACTCATATGACTAACTGAAATTAACTGTGGCGGGCCACTAATTTGATTTGAATGATCATAATCTACTAAATGCTGACAAGAAGAAGCTCCACCATTAACATCTCTAACTATTGCATGAATACTTGTTATTACATTAGCTGTCACCGTTACTGGAATACCTGTTGAAGCAAAATCTGCCGCAGCTCCCTGTGAAATCAAATTCAAACATGTATTATCATCATAAAAATCAATAGACCCTGAAGGCGGAAACGCTGAACCAAACACACCTGGCGTTGTCGTAATTCTAGTTGGTGACACTGGAATTGTTTGAGTGAAAATAGGCTCTCTTGGAAGTAAAGGTTCATGACTATATTTTTCTAATAAAACACAGTCTAAACTCGCCTCTGTAGAAACATATAAATCTACAGTTGTATTAATAGGAATTAAAATTTCTAAGCCGTCATTTTTAAAATCACTTACCAGCGCTTGTCCTAAAACAGAACCTTTGCATGTGTTGTCAGAATAAAATTGTAATCGATCTATCTCTGATAAAGAGGATGAAACTTGTCCTCTAATTAGAACACTCACATTTGTTGTCGAATAATCAGAAATTATTTTTTCTGTAATCGTTACAGGCAAACCTTCTGACGTTTGATTGAACTCTCCCTCTTCACTGCACGAAACCGTAAGCAGTAATACTAGAAGTGGAAAAAAGAAAAAACGTTCAAACATCATAAATTTATCTATATCCTTACATCATTAATGACCCGGAAGTATTTTCAACTTCCCATTTGTTCCATCCAAGACACTCAAATCTAAAGCTCCATCTCCATTTACATCCGTTACCTCTACGTTCACAGTATTTAAGTTTGTTGGAACAGTGTCACTTGTTGAAAAAGCCCCTGATAAACTTCCCCACAAAACTGTTGCTGTTTGGTTAATACCATTTCCAACAACTAAGTCTTCACGGTTATCCCCATTAAAATCACCCTTACTTAAACCTACAGGGTTAAAGCCCGCAAAGTAACTCGCGCTGTCTGCAAAACTTCCTCCATTCTGTCCTAAGAAAATTGAAACCGAAGATGACAAAGTATTTGAAGCTGCAATATCAATATATGCATCCGTATTAAAGTATCCTGTCACAACACCATTCGTTCCAGATTGTGCAGCATAAGAAATTACTGCCTGAAAAGTTCCATTTCCGTTTGAAAATAAAACTCCAATCTCAGACCCTGATTGGTTAGCAATAACTAAATCTAAATTTTGATCTCCATTAAAATCTGCAGCATCAATTGCTGAAGGCTGCGCTCCAACACCCGCTGTGTCCGTTCTTGTTAAAAGAGTACCTGTGCCAGTTCCCCTAAATAGAGAAATACTATTAGGGCTACTGTTTGTAACAACAATATCTGTATGTCCATCAGAGTTAAAATCTCCGGCAACAAGACTAGAAGGGCTTAACGCCGTCGGGTAATTTAATGGACTATCAAAAGTACCATCCCCATGTCCTAAAACAACTCTAAGTGCATTTAAAGAACTGTCTGTAATGATGATATCCATATCTCCATCACTATCTATATCTGAAATGATCCCATTACTCGGTGAACCACCCGCCACATAATCTGCAGCCATTGATGTGAAAAGACCGTTTCCAACACCTTTTAAAAGACTTACCGTCCCGGCACCCTGATTAAGAACTGCCTTATCACTAATGCCATCTCCATCAAAGTCTGCCCCCAAGGAAACCGAAGGATTCGCACCGACATCCGAAAGAAAACCTAAAGACCCACTCGCCTGACCCGGAAGAATTTGTACACTTGCTTCACCATTTGAAACAATCAGAACATCTTCTATTCCATCATTATTAAAGTCTGACTTTCCTAAAGTGATTGGGTTAATAGCTGTTGCAATAGCTGGTTGTGGTGTAAAAGTTCCATTATTAGCACCATGAAGTACAGAGACTGTACTATCACTAATGTTTGCCACGACCAAATCAACAAAGGTGTCACCACTAATTTCTGTAGCCAACACTGAGATAGGCCCATTTCCTACACCTGTATTGATACCTAAGTTAAATGTACCATCTAGGTTATTCAAATAAACTGAAATATTGTTATCAACATTATTAGCCACTATCACATCCAAATACCCATTTGAATTCATATCAGCTAACTCAATAGATGCAGGACCTACACCTGTACTATTAGGTCCTTGAGCAGTGAACACCCCAGAACCATTATTTAAGTGAACCTCAAAGCTTTCATCTGCAGCATTGATGACAAGGAAGTCTAATCCATTTAAATTATCAACATCACCAATAACAACCTTACTTGGTGATGCTCCTGTCACATAAAGAGTTGGAGCTCCAAAAGTCCCATCGTTATTTCCCATTCGTACTGCAACTCTTGCTGTTGCAGCCGATATCATAACCATATCAAGAAAAGTATCACCATTAAGATCAGCTGTTGCAATATCAATTGGAAATCCCTCTAAAGGATCTATTGCAGTGTTAACCGCTGTAGCAAATGACCCGTTCCCATTACCTTCGATGAAAGAATACTCATCACCTGTACATGACAAAAGTAAATCAATATCTAGGTCATTGTTGAAATCAGCTGCCACCATAGAACTTGGTCCACTACACAGCCCAGATTTTTTAGGCATTGGGCTCATAAGTCCATTTCCTGTACCCAGTAGAATACTAATCGAACTGTCTCCCTTATTAAGAACTAGCAAGTCCTGGTTGCCATCATTATTAATATCAGCAACAGCCTTATTATCAGGTGCATTTAAAACATCAAAAAGAAGATCAAACTTTCCTGTATTATTATTGTTACTCAAAATTTGAAAAGACAATGAAGTCCCGCCAGTGCTTCCCACATCAGGTAAAATGCCCGAAAGAGGAGACGCCGTTACATAACTTCTAAATGAACTAAAGCCTTGCCTTAGGTTTAAAAATGCATCTCCATTAGCATCTGTAGTTTGAACACTTGGATCTAAAAAGAACACATCCCCAGCAGCTTGCTGAAAAAGAACAGAGTAATTAGGCACTCCATTTCCATACTGATCTACAACCCTCGCTGAAATTGGTGCAGATAAATCCGTCCCAATTAATGTATTCTGGTCATTTCCACTGGGTGTTGAAAATTCAAAACGATCGGGAACATCTGCTAACACTTGAATATTTATAATTCTAACAAAATTTTGAGAATCTCTAATTTCTATTTGATCAAAAACGCCCGCAACTGTTCCTGCAGTATATGTACGTGTTACATTATCAAATGTACCGCCTGACTGGTTATCTAAAAACGTAGTTGTATAAGAATCTGACCCACCTGAAATAGTAAACGTTTGTGAGTTTGTCGCTACAATTTGGGGGTCGTTCGGGATCACCTCTAATTGCCCTTTATTCCAAATTAAATTGATTGTTGAGCTATTATCTGCTTGATCTGTTTGAGTTACATCAATGCTGTATACGCCATCAACAAATTTTAAAACATCAATTTCAAACTGTGAGTTTTCACATAGATCAGTACCTATAGCATCACCACTTAGGCTTACTACAGACCCTGTTTCACATGTGCCCTGAAGATTCATCGTAGTGTCACTTGAATAGTATGTACTTGTTGCAGGATTCGTGAGTGTAGGATCAGACACGCTTGTTTTTCTCACCCACAGTAAGTTGGCAGCACCTGAGTTTACGCCAGCTACAATCTGACTAATATTAAAACTGTACGAGGCATCCTGAGTTCTTGTTACAGTAAAGGAATATTGTGAATTTGAGCACTCTACCTGCTGACTTTCATCACCCACTAAATTAACTTGGGCTCCTTCGCTGCACACCCCTTCAATAATTAGGTCTGAATCATTTGAGTAGTAAGTTGTCGTTGGTGGATTCGAAATTGTTGGCACCCCATTATTAGGCTCTAATAATGATGGAAGCCCTGCGCCAGATTCGACATCTAGAGCCTTTTTACATCCTAAACTACCAAAGGCTACTACCAGAAGTAGTAACCTTTTAAAGTATATTTTCATGTTCACAGTCTTTCTCATTCACGTACCTTTTTAGAAATTCCTTTACTTCGGAACCCTTATCACTCTATTTGCTTCTCGATCTGTTATATAAAGAAATTCATCATCCCCGGTAACTCCACCAATCTCTCCGGCAAACTGACCCAGCTTCTGACCAACAGCAACATTACCTGCTGTACACCAACCCGGAGTTGAGCCCGTCGCTCCAACACATCCAGGGTCTCCACCAGATGGAGGAACAGCAGCTGAAACACCACCTTTCCAACCAATAATGGTTCCAGTAGATTTATTCATCTTCCATAATCTCATTGTAGCTCCGTCTCTGCTACACGGACCTGTATTCAGTCCATATAAATACGTAGAATCACCCCACATACTTTGTACATAGCCACAGTTAGACCCGCTACCTACCGCAGCAACATCTGCAGGAGCTGACTGCCAAGTATTCGTATATTCAGTAGCTCTCGCTTCAGCTGCTTCAATAAATTCACCGCTAAAGTTATATTTATCTACTCTAATGTTTCTTGTGTTTGTTATGTATAAATGTACACCATCAGAATAAATATCTGCTCTATCCCCATAATCAAAGTTAAACCCACCACCTCTATCAGTTTCTTCACTAGAAGCTCTTGCAGTTCCACCAATACACCAACCTGTATTTGAAACATTATATGCTCCATTAGAAGCAGGCGTACAACCTGATGAAGGATTTGCGTTTATTCTTCCTATCCAACCATTAAAAGCACCTGTTGTTGCATTGTAAGATGATACTCTTTCATTATCAGCATCAATTACATATAAGTTTCCGGAAGCGTAAGTAATTCCCGTTGGGTTATCTAAATTTCCATCCCCGGATCCAGGCTCACTACGACCTCCAAAACACCAACCCGGAGTGAAATCATTATTTACAGCAGTAGAACACCCTGGCGCTCCACCTGTTGGTGTTGCGTTTACTCTTCCTATCCAACCACCATAAACACCAGTATCAATATCAAATTTTTGAATTCTATGACGAGCATAATCTGTTATATACAACCATGTTCCATCTGAAGCTAAACCCCAAGGTTGATTCATGATTCCATCCGTTAGATCATCAATCATATTATTATCATTCCATGTCCAGTTTGGATATGGGTATGCACCTAAACACCAATCAGGAGATGGGCTCATTGCATTCGCTGTAAGACAGACTGGATCCTCACCACCTGTAGGTGCAGTGGTCATACCACCAATAATACCGTAAACCTCACCTGTTTTTTTGTTTATTTTCTTAACTCTTGAATTATAAAGTTCTGAAACAAAAAGGTAATCACCTACAACCAAAGAATTCATCGGAGCGTAGTAAGCATTATTATCAAATCCTTCATACTCTGCATCTGCCGTCCTATCTGCTGTCCATCTATCTGGGCTCACACTCTCTAAACCCATTGAACCTTGATAAGCACCTGTAGCAACATTGAACTTTTTAATCATTGGTATATCTCTACTTGCAACGACAAGTGAACCTACACCATCATAAGCAACAGCATATGTATTAATAAAAGCCGTTTCATCTAAACCTGGCTTATGAGTTCCACCTAAACACCAACCTGGCGTGTTTTCATTCGGTGACAGTGAGTTACAACCCGTACCACCAGCATCACTCATACCAGCATTATTTGCCACTTTACCCATCCAAGCTTCCATCAAGCCTGTCGTATCAACTTTTAAAATTCTCTCATCATCAGCTATATAGAAACGACTTCCATCAAATGCTACTTGATACGAATTCGTCCAAGTACTGCTTTTTGAATTCTGAAGAGTTTCAATAAATGCTCCAGTATCCTTATTATATCTATTAATGATTCCGCTGTTTCCCCTAGTAAGAACATAAAGGTCCGTCCCGTTAATATAAACATCTGACCCATAGTTTACTGCACCAGTATCTCTAGCATCTCCTCTTTCATAACGGCCCCCAACACACCAACCTGGTGTGATTTGAGTGTCCCCTGTAAGCGTACAGCCTACAGCCCCACCCGTTGGAGAGATTGAGTCTACTTGTCCAATCCACCCTACAAAAGCTCCCGTCGCTTTATTATACTTTAAGACTGCTCTCTCTGTTACAACATAAAGATTAAGTGCATCCTGCGTAATCCCTCGTGGTGCATATAATCTACCATCACCATTTGTTGTAGAACTACTTGTTCTATTACCACCAATACACCAACCTGGCGTCATAGCTTGCGAGCTTGTTGGTACTGAAGTACATCCACCAGGACTTCCTGTTGCATCACCTGTTGGAGCAGTGTTGTGAACCATTCCAATCCAGCCTTCAAATTCTCCAGTGTCAGCTCTATATCTTGATAGAGAGTGCGTATTAGCGTTCACTGTATAAACATAAGTGTCATCAACCGTTATACCCCAAGGACCAGATAATCCACCTGTTGTTTCAAGACCATTCACAGAACGACCACCAGTACACCAACCTGGTAAAACTTGATAGTTACCCGTACTCACACAAAGTGCCGGGCTTGGTGTTGGAACATTACTACCTGTAGCACCAATACCATTCTCTTTTAATAACCTACCTATCCAACCTACATAGGTGTGATTTACATAATCATACTTTAAAATTTTATGACTATCGAAATCTGTCACATACATATACTGATTTGTTGGATCAAATGTGATTGATTGAACACCTCTAAAGCCATCATACTTTGCAGCAACAGGGCTGTAACCCGTTCTAAATGGAAGAGGATCTCCTGCAAGGTCAAATCCTAATGATGCTGTTCCAATCCAACCCCAGTCTGCATCAACAGCCCAAGCTAAATTTCCTGTAGCAAGAACAGCTCCAGCATCTGTAGCAAGTAACGTTAAACTTGCTTCTGGATACTGACCTTTAAAATAGAATTCTTTTAAACTTTCGCCATTACTATAAGAAAGTGATGTAATACTTACTCCACACTCTGAATCAGAATAAAATGCACCCGCATCTCCTGCACCTGATAAATTGGCAGTTACAGGATCCACAACAGGAGAAACAACATTTTGGCCATCAAGTGTTTCAACTTGAAAAGGCCCGACACATTCACTTGTTAAAGAAGGTGATGTTTCTACTGTTGTAATTCTAAATGCAGACGGAGTTACTGAAAGTTGTACTGTTGGAGATGCCGAAATATCACCTGCAGAATCTGTAAGATTTATATCTAAAACTGCAGAAGCAAACCCTCTAAAATACACTGTTGCCTGCGCTGATCCATCAGGAACTGTAACTGTCGTATTCGAACCGCCACCTCCACAAGCTGGTGAAGTGTAAAAATTCCCAGAAGGATAAGACCCTAAACCATTAATAGTTAAATCAGTATTACCTGTTGAAGCAACATTGTTTCCTAAACTATCTCGTAAGCTCACCGTAAATACTGCTGAACAAACTCCTGAAACAACAGTTGAAGGACCTGTTAAATTCATTTCTGAAGGGCCTACTATAACCGTTTGCGGAGTTGATATCGTAGAAATTTCCCCTGCCGGGTCAGCTACATTAACAAGTAATGTCTCCCCTCTTGGATCCCTTAAATATACTCGAGTCTTTTCACTTGGCACTGCGGCCATTATCAATGGAAAACTTGTATGATCTATTAATGTAGTACATGCAGCGTCTGAAAAGATTTCTGCTTGTGACCCAAGTATACCTGTTAAACTTACATTAGTTGTAGCAAATACTTCTCCTGGAGATCCATCTGCCGCCAAGGGGCTAATTTCAAGTGCTGTTGAACATGCATTTGAAGGCACTTGTAATGGCGCGCCTCCTATAACAGCTATACTTAACTGACTTGGTGAAACCTGAATATTATATGCTGAAGGCGTTAGTACCGCCGAAGCATCAGTGCCTATAATATCTAAGTCTTCAACTTTTGCACTTTCCAAATAAAGTACTTTTGTATCTGTACCTGGAGTAAATGATACGTTTGTACTGATCGCACTACCGCCACAACTGCTACTAGAATAAAGAGATGCATTACCTAAACCTGATAATTGTACCGTTGTAGTTCCAATAGCTTTTGAAGGGTTACCACCAAAATCTTGAAGTTGTAATGTAATTGCAGCACTACAGTCTCCTGATAAAGTAGCGGCAGGTCCTGTCATGATTATAACTTTTGGAACACCTGAAGTAATATTAAAGTTGTTACTTGAACCTGGGTTCAAGGCTCCACTACTAGCAGCCAAACTATACCCGTTTTCTGTGATATCAATTCCCAAATCATCAAAAATAGCAACACCACCAACAGCAGCTTTAGATGTTACACCCGATAAAACAGCTCCACCAATGTTGTTGTTAATAGATAAATTAATGACAGCTGAAGCATCAACACCTGTTGTAATCAGATTTCCATTTATATCCTGAACTGCAACTCTTACTTCATTCATTGCAAGATTTCCCGCAGGAGAATTTTCAGGCTGAATAGAGAATGCTAGTTTATTTGCCGCTCCCGGATCAAATGGTGCTGGAACTTGTATCGCGTCTAAACCTGATGGAGAACTAATTCTTAAAACTCTCGGGATTGCTGTATTAGTATCGGAAAGAGTCGTAGTTAATGATCCTGTTGTTTGACCGGCAGCATCTGTTGAACCTAAAGGTTGACTAATAAAATCCCCAACAATATTTGAAGCAAATTCAGGTCTTGTTCCTTGCACAGGGTTACCAAACGAATCTTTTAAATTAAAAGTTACAATATATGTATCACTTCCGTTTGCAACTGGAGTACCGCCCCCAGCAAAATTAATTGCAATAGTTGTCAGGTCTGGAGAAACAGCACCCGCTGTAATATTAAATGGAGCAGACTCTACAGTCATAACTGGAGTACCAAAAGAAAGAGACGACGTATCCTCTTTTACTGCTTCTAAAATTTTACCACCAGATTCTTCCATAAAAAGATCCGTAAAATCTGCAATACCAGCAACAGCGTTAACCTGAAAAACCCCTCCTACTGTACCACCAGTTGGAGAGCTAGCCGCGATTGTTAATGTGATTAATGCAGTTGAATCCGGCCCACCAGATACAACGTTATTATTCTCATCTAAGACATGAACAATCGGTTGTTGAGTTAGTAGTGATCCCGCCTGCCCATTTCCTGGCTCTGTCACAAAAACAATTCGATCCGCTCGCCCTAAAGCAACAAAATTTACACGTGATAAATTATTATCTTCTTTTCCTTCTACACGAACATTCACTCTACATACATATGCTATATTAGGAACAAGCCCTTCTATCACTAAAGATGACAGACTCATATCACTTACTGTAGCCATTAACTGCCAGCTTTCATCTGTACCAACCTGGCAATAAGCTCTCACTTCTAAAGCCTCTCCATCCTGAGGAGAAGGATAATCAAGGCGCACAGAAGTACTACTTACTACCGTTGAGCTTTGAACTCCTGCATATGGAATTGCAAATAAATCATTTGTATTACCGTCTTCTTTCCCACCACTTGTTACAGCTTGTACTCTGAATTTTTTTAAAGATGCATTATCTAAATTTGAAATTATTGTTTCTGTCTCGTTAGGCTCTGCTGTTTTAATTAATACTGGGGCAGAAAAAAGTGTAACGTCATAAATAGCGTACCCTTGAAGTTGGCTACTCTCATACGTTGGCCATGTCAGTCTTACTTTTGACGAAGAGATTGTTTGTGCAAGTGTTAAACCCTCAAAACCATTAGATCCTTTTAAGTCTTCAGAGGTGACCTCTTTCTCACTTGGAGTACATGACACCACAAAAAGCATCATCATAGAAAGCAATACCTTTGCGGGCATACCTAGAAAAACTTTTAATAAAAATTCTAAATTTTTTATTAATTTATGCATTCTTTACCTCATTTACATACAAATAGTTTTCACAAATCCATATTTAAAATAGATTTATAAATATTCTCTACTGCGTTTAATCGGGGTTTTTAAAGGCTATCTTGACTCTCAAAGCCTGTAGGAACGGCCTGTTTTTTATATATTTAAACAATACAGCGACTCTAAGACATAACAGGTCTTTTTAAGAAGACTCTGTGCTCAAAGTACTAGTAGTCATTTTAATCTTTCTCAAAGTGAGATCAGGACTAAAAGCTCATTGAAAAGTATAAACTCACAAGATCTGCTGAAAAGGAATCAGCTCCCGAGGTAAATTCATGGTTGGCGTACGAAAAACCAAGTTGAGCTCTTCGAGTGTTGTTCAGGTTCTTAGTCCACTCCAAAGATAACTTTAGTGTTCTTTCTGAAATAGGGTCTTCATATTCATATGGAACGTACTGTAGTTCAGCAGAGTAGCTGTTCACACCAGACTTATAATACTCTGTACGTAATCCTAAATTTGGCCCAAAAAGTCCGTTAAATCCAAACTGTGAGCCTAACGAAAATAAATTAATGGTACTTACTCCTGCAAAAAAACGACTTCTCAATTGCGGATTCTTAAACAACTTCTTTTTATATGTTAAAGCAGCTCGTCCTTCTAAAAAATTAGAAGTTCTTTTTATTGGAGAAGAGTCATAAGTATAAACTGTAGAAGAAACATCAGCCAAGTATCCTATTTTTCCACCCTTTTCTGGGCTGATATATTTTGCACCTAACAACAACGACTGAGATACAAACCTTCCCACACTACCCTGACGATAAACTAAATAAGAATGTCCTACATAAAACTGCATAGAGTTAAACACTCTCACTGTTTTAAACTCCCTAGCCTCTGGCGCAAAGATATATATAGTTTCTTTACTTTCTTCCTCGTTAGGACCTTTGGCTGTGATGTTAACCGTACTCACTCTTGAATTTAAGTAAGCGTATAAACTATGCTCGTCTCCAGCTTCAGCTCGCCGAATCTTAGCACCTGTGCTGTCAAAAAGTGACCAGCCCTCTTTATTATATTCTAATTTAAGTTTTACTAGGGGCCTAAAAGATTCTGCCTTAGGTATCAAAAAAACCGGTACCTTTAAATTATCAATCTTTAGATCTTTTATTTGACGCTCTTCTTTTTTCTCTCTTAAAACATGAGCAACCCACATTGCTCTTTGAGATTTGCGCATCTGCTTCTCTTCTTTAATCTCTTCTTTAGATTTTTTAGGCTCTTTTTTTTGCCCTAGAGCAGATGATGGTGACGATGCCACAAAAAGGAAACATATAATAAAGAAACTTTTAAATGCGCACATAACCTTAATAGAATCTCAAACTACTCTCAAACATACAACCACTATATATGAAGTCTACTTAGATGCTTTTTTTGTCGCTGCAGGAATTCTTAACATATCTGTTTGCTTCTTCCCCGGCTCATAAAACAAAGTAAAACCTGCGTATATTTTCTTAGGGTTTTGAATCAACTGTGGATTATTCTTCCATATTTCTTTCCACCTATCAGGTGTGCCGTATAGCTTCTTTGAAATTGATTTTAAAGTATCTTCTTTCCTAATTAAATATGGTTTGCCATCTTTCTTGATATACACATACTTCACATTTTCTATCGTAAGTTCAGTACCCACCCTCATTTTTCTAGGGCTGTCCATTTTGTGCTTATTGATTTGATAAATATCTTTCCATCTTAAGTAATTAGCATACTTTTCAAAAGCAATTTTCATCAAAGTGTCACCCCATTTCACTATATAGCTAACGGTTTCTCCACCGGTCAGCTTTGGAAGGTGTGATTTTCCAATACTAAGAGGCCCTCTTCTTTTACGACGAACGGCATTCGCCCCCAATAAAGGGCCTTTGCGATTGCGATGTAAGAATCCTTTAGGCTTTGCTTTCACTTTTGCAATAGACCTAGACTCCACTACTCTTTTTTCTGGTGTCGAAGCTGCAATTCTCTCTTGTTTTTTACTAATTGCATCTTCTACTTTTGCAACAATATCGTCTTCACGAATATATAATATCCCTTCTTCACTGATACTTTCTATATCCTTAGCAATCTCCACTGGAAGAGGAGAAGAACTCGATGCGGGCGCTATTCTTCCGTAAAACCCTTTTTCCTGTAAATTTGAAGAAGAACTTAACATGGCACAGCCACTAAAGAATAATAATGATATTAAGGCGTTTATTAAAAGTACAAAATTTCTCACATACCTTTATCGGTGAATGATTGAAAACTTTGATTAAATACGATTTTTCTAGACCTAGGGTCAATACAATTTTATTGACCCTAGATTATAAATTATTTCTGTGGAGGTAATGGCGGAACAGGAATAAACTCTCCCTGCTTTAACAGTCCAACTACATCTCCTACTTTTTGATCGATGTCTTTTTTTGTTTTTTCAATCAACTCGCTAATATATGCTTTTTGCTCCACCAAAGTCTGATAATGACTTTCTAAGTAGTTTCTTTGCTCACCAAGAATACCTGGTTTAGACAACAACAACTCGACCTTAGAGAGTTCTCTTTTTGTCATAGAAAGATATGAATGAAGAGGGTTTAAGGTTAACGAAAGCTGTAACTCTTGTGAAAACCTCACTATATGATTTTTCAAGCTTTCTTTTTGAGAGTCTACCCATCTAGAATACAAACCCAGCTCTTCTCTACGCTCAAGAGTTTCTCTTGCAAAACTTTCCTCTTTCGCAGCAAACTGCTCAAGTCGCCGTTCTAAGTCACTCATCTCAACAACTGTTTCTTTTTGCTCTTCTTTATCATTTTCGAGCTTTTGTATTTTTTCACTTTCTTTGGCGATTACACCTTCTAAAGAAGCTACTTTTACACGCTCCTCCTCCAGTTCTTTCAACAGATCCTCATACTTATGATTTTTTTCTTCAAGCTCTTTTGATAGAGTTTTTACTTCATTCTCTACATTCACAACCTTATCTGAAGTTGTCGAGATCTTTTTCTCATAACCTTTCATTTCTTTTTTCTTCAGGTCATAATCTTCACGTGCTTTTTCTACCGATATTTTTAATGTCTTTATCTCAAGCTCTAAATCTTTTTTCTCTAATTGGAAATCCTGCCTTTGCTTTTGCAGAAAATCAATTTCATCTCTAAGAGTCTTTTCCTGAGAATCATACAAGTCTGTAGAGTTTGCGATCTTTTTTTCTAACGCCTCTATTTCTTGCTTAAAGATTAAC
>JBOEFV010000002.1:0-26607 GCA_050633065.1 Bdellovibrionales bacterium | reverse complement strand
TCCTGAAATCTATGAAATGCAGATTGAAGCAATTGCTGAAGCAGCTGTTGAAACATCTAAAGAATTTGATGTGGATGTGGAGATCATGATCCCATTAGTTTCTACAGCTGGAGAGTTAAAGCGTCTTAGAACACTTACTAGATCGACTTTTGATAGAGTGACTAACGATGCGGCAGGTCAGTCAGCGCATAAAATTGCATATATGATTGGCACAATGATTGAGCTTCCACGTGCTGCTTTAACGGCAGATGAGATTGCAGAACATGCAGATTTCTTTAGTTTTGGAACGAATGACCTTACACAAACGACTTTGGGGGTTTCTAGAGACGACTCAGGTAAGTTTATGGCTACATATGTGGCAGATGGCCTTTTCGACTACGATCCCTTTGTATCAATTGATAGAAAAGGGGTTGGCAAATTGGTGTCTCTTGGGGTTCAATTAGGTAGGTCGCAAAAAGCCGGACTTAAGGTTGGTGTTTGTGGTGAGCATGGGGGAGATCCTAAGAGTATAGAGTTCTTAGAGACCATTGGTTTGGATTATGTAAGTTGTTCTCCATACCGTGTTCCAATAGCAAGACTTGCGGCTGCTAGGGCAACGTTAAAGGCTAAATCAAAATAGTCTTTAAAGGTTCTTTTAGCAAAATTGAAAACAGGCTTTTAAGAGGCCTGTTTTTATTTGTGATTTGTATTTTGAGTGAAACTTTAAATGTTGAAGGAAGTGCGTAAGTGAAAATTAAGAAATTAGAACTTCAAGGATTTAAATCTTTTAAAGACAGAACTGTAATTGCTTTTGACCAAGGGATTACAGGTATTGTTGGGCCAAACGGTTGTGGTAAATCAAACATTGTTGATGCTCTTGTTTGGGTTATGGGTGAGATGTCTGCAAAACATTTAAGAGGATCTACGATGGAAGATGTGATCTTTGCAGGTTCTGAAGATTACGCTCCGACAGGAATGGCAGAGGTTTCATTAACTTTAGAAAACGATGGTGGATCATTTCCAGTTAAATATTTAAACCATTCAGAAGTAATGGTTACACGTAGACTGCACCGTGGTGGTGAGTCTGAGTACTTCATAAATAAAGAGGCAAGTAGACTTAGAGACATTCAAGAGATCTTTATGGATACAGGTGCTGGGTCAAAAGGTTTCAGTATTATTGAGCAGGGACAAATCGGTAAAATCATCACATCAAAGCCTTCAGAGAGAAGATCTTTAATTGAAGAAGCTGCGGGTATCACAAAGTTTAAAGCTAGAAAAAAAGAATCTGAAAGAAAACTTAAGGCAACAGATCAAAACCTTGTTAGACTTGCAGATATTATTAGAGAATTGAAAAGACAGTTAGACTCATTAGAGAGACAGGCTCAAAAAGCTGAGCGCTACAGAAAACTTAAAGATGAGTTAAGAGAAAAAGAACTTTGGCTGGCAGCTTGCGAAGTGAACGGGGGCCAGGGTGGCTTTACTGATCTTCAAGCGCAGATTGAAGAACTTACTGATAAAGACAGTTTTTTCCAAACTGAAATTCAAAAGCTACAAACTGATATTGAAGAAGAAAGAGTAAATTCAGTTGAAAAGGAAAAAGCTTTAGAAGTTCAACAAATTGAATTTAAAGTTTTATCTGAGAAAGTAATCTCAGCAGAAAATGAAGTGCGTGAGCTTGAGTTTGAAATTGAGCAAACAAGACGTAGTACAGAAATTAAAGGCTCTGTGTATGAACAAAACCAGGCGCGCCTGCAAGTTGTTCAAACTGAAAAAGAAGAAGTTGAAGGCAAGTACCTCCAGATTAAAGAAGAGTTTGAAGTGATTGATGAGCAGTATTCATCACTAGATGAACAGTTTCAAACACACCAGTCTGAAATTAATGAAAGAGAAGAGACTTTAACTCAATCTAGAAAAACTCAGTTAGAGCTTCACCAGGGAATATCTCACCTTCAAGCTACTACTGAAGGGTTAAAAGAAAGAATTGCGGTTTTTAATGAAGATTTAGTTTCAAAAAGTGAAATGAAGCAAGAAGTTGAGTCTAAGAATGAAGAGTTCTTTAATAGATTTAATGATCTTACTAAAGATTATGAAACTGAAAAGCAGATGAAGCTTGAGCTTGTAAAAGACACAGAAGCTTTAACTGAAAATTTGAACACTTTAAGAGAGACTCAAGAAGAGCTACAAGAGAAAAGAACCGAAGAGAATCAAGCTTATAGTATGGCTCATTCAAAACTTGAAAGTCTAAAAGAGCTTCAAGAACAGTTTGAAGGATATCAAGAAGGGCTTAAAAATCTTTTACTTGCAGAAAAAGATGGACATGTAACAAATCCAGGAGCTCCGTTATCAGATTTGATCAATGCTCCAGAAGGATATGAGCAAGCGGTAGAAGCTTGTTTAGCTGACGGCTTACAAGGTTTATTTGGGGCTACGGATGTAGATTCATTAAATGGAGCAGTTGATTATTTAAACTCTGATAATAAAGGAAGAGTTCAGTTTTTTGTAAACGAGCTTTTAAATGTTGGCGAGGCGGCTTCAGGGGTGAAGAGTCTTTCTGATTACGCAGCAAACGCTTCAGAAGGTGTTAAGAGGTTCTTAAGCTGTGTTTATCTTGTAGAAGACAAAACGGCAGCTAAAGAACTGTTAAAGAGCAACCAAGGTTTTTGCATTACTAAAGATGGAGAGATGCTAAACTCTTTAGGTCAGTATTTTACGGGTAAAACTGGTGATGGAGCCGGTTTATTACAAAGAAAGCAAAATATTGAAGAGCTTACTACAGAGGTGGCTCAAAGACAGACTGTTTTAGAAACATTAGAGAAAGAGTTCGTTAAAAATAAAGAACAACTTGAGCAAGTGTCAAAAGAGCTTGAAGAGTCCAAGGTTAAAGACAATGAGCAAGAACTTAGAGTTTTTGAACTTAAGAAAGATTTAGAGCGTGCTGAGTATGAGAATACAAAAGCAAAAGATGAAGTTGAAAAAATCTCGGTAGCTGTAATGGAAATTGAAGAAAAGCTTCGAAACACTATTCAGACACAAGAAGAGCAGCTTTTTTCAGTAAGAGATTTAGAAACTAAGCGTACAGAGCAAGAGGCTGTATCTGTAGAAGCTGAAGAGGCTTTAGAGCAGCTTAAGGCCAACTATTCTGACCTACAGGCTGAAGTGACTGATAAGAAAATTAAGCACGCATCTCACAAGTCTGAGATGGAGTCTTTAGAACAAAGATTAGAATCTTTAACTTCAAATGAGTCAGCTCTTTTAAGTGATATTGGAAGTTTAGAAAAAGAATCAGAAGAGTCTTCTGATTTTATCTCTACTTACTCTTCTGATTTAGAGGTTAAGAAAGCTCAGCTTGAAAGAGACATTGAACTTCGTACAGAGTTAGAGTCTATTGTTGCTGAAATGAGAAACGAGTATGAGCTTTTAACTACTACAGAGCGTGAACTTGGACAGAAAGTTACAGAGTACACTTTAGAAAAATCAAAAGTTGATTCAAAGCTTTCTGAGTTACAAGTGAAATCAGAGCAGATTAGATTAGGTCTTCAATCAACTGTGGATCAAATGTTTGAAAGATATAATGTTGATTTAACAGAGAAGGCTTCTGAGTACGTAGGTGCTTACACTGAAGATCAAAGAGATGAAGTTCAAACTGGAATTATCTCACTAAAAGATAAAGTTGGTCGTATGGGTGAAGTAAACCTGTCAGCGATTTCTGAATTTGATGACATCAAAACAAGATACGCTTTCTTAAGTGAGCAACAGTCAGACTTGTTAAAAGCAAAAACTCAGTTAGAGAAGGTTATTACTAGAATTGATAGAATTTGCTCTAGAAGGTTTAGAGATACTTTTGAAGCTGTTAATGAAAGATTTAAGAAAGTGTTCCCAGTACTATTTGGTGGTGGCGAGGCAAGACTTATTCTTGTTGAGAAAGAAGAAAATGATCAAGAGCCCGGCATTGATATTGAAGCAAAACCTCCAGGTAAAAAAGCACAGAACGTGTCACTTTTATCAGGTGGAGAAAAAGCTCTTACAGCAGTGTCATTGATCTTCTCAATTTTCTTAGTGAAGCCTTCGCCTTACTGCCTGCTGGATGAGGTTGATGCGCCACTAGATGATGCAAACGTATTTAGATTTAATGACTTAGTAAAAGAGATGGCTAAAAGATCTCAGATTATTTTAGTAACACATAATAAAAACACCATGGCTGTGAACAACAAGCTTTACGGTGTGACTCAAGAAGAAAAGGGTGTGTCTAAAATGGTTTCTGTTGATCTTGATGGAAACTTTTTACAAGAGGTTGTTGCAACAGCGTAACTTAGGGTTTCTTTTAAATTTAAATAGTAAAAAGAGCTGTGATTTTCACGGCTCTTTTTGTTTGAGGTGAGGGCGAATAATGAGGCCAAGGTCTAGTTTACATCAAAAGTTTAATAAATAAGCACAATCTGCGATAGCCTGAACCCCATGCCAGGGAGGGCTTATGGGGAAAGTAGCGATTATAATAATACTTTTATTGAGAGTGAATGTGTCTTTAGCAAATTCAAAAAATTTGAGAGCTTTTGAAAGTACAAAGGCTGTATATATCTCTTACACAAAACCTAAAGGGATTTATAAGCGTGCACATAAAGCATGTCAGAAGTTTTTTAAAAGAGGGGTCGCAAGTGAGCGGACATCATACAGCGTTGAAATTTTAACAGTTGTTCCAAAAATTAAAAAAGCATCAGCGCTTTGTGTTTCAAAAAAATATTTAAATGATGACGTAACAAGAGTAAGCCAATTTTAAATAAAGGAGGTCACTAAGAATATAAATATACATTTTAAATGTATATAGAATTTAAAACGCTTCTCAGGGCGAGTGTGGCGGTTTTGGGAAATAGTTGGTATTATACTGGCAAAAGCTCTTGAAATACCAAGCGGGCCCTGCATAATAGTGGATTACAGATAATTTCATTTTTTACATGAGGGGGAAGCGATGAATAGATTAAGTACAAGCGTTCAAGAATTTTTCTTAGCGTGTGAGAGTTTACAGACGGAATTTAAACGTTTTGATATTGAGGTTGAGGCTGTTTCAAAGAGTGCAAGAGTAAGGGCTGAGAGTATGAACCCTGAAGACTTAGACGCTGTCACGGCTCGAATTAATAAAAAAGTGGGAAGGTACTCTAAAATTAGTGGGCCTTTAGAAACGACAGAAGACGAGGCTCGAGAGCTTTGGAATTTTTTAAAAGAGTCTGGGTTTAAGTTTTCAGATAACCTTTTTACTGATTTAGAAGAAGGGGCTTACCTTAAAGTGTATGATGTGTCCTTTCAGGCAATCTATAGAAGCCCTAACTTTTATAGAGCGACCTCTTACTCTATTGGAGATTTGCAACTTTACAAATGGACTGAGCTTTTTGACAGAGCTGAAATTTATAATGATCAATTAAGTGAGGCCTTGTTGGAGGCTTTCAGGGCCCCTTTGGGAACAACGGCTAAAATAGATGTAATTGTTCACAGCTGTACAGAGAGGTTTTCACCAAAGCAGTTAAACGCAATTATGCACCCGTTGTTTCTTTCTACGATTCAGAATAAAAACGGAGAAAAAGCAGTAGTTGCAGCAGGGAGAGTTAGAAACATTATTCCTAGAGCTGAGCTGTATGCAAAGTTTCAAACAAGCCCTAAATAATTAGTGGTGATACAGATATTTCGTGGTTTCGTATAGGCCGCGAGCCAAACGGTCGAGCTTTTTTTGTTTGCTAACATACTCCTTTGAAACATCTTTTTCATAAGAAGGTTTTTGATATTGATAAAGCCCTTTTAGTTTTTTTGACGTTCCTTCAGAAATCCACTCTTCACTGTGTAGGCGAAGTTTTACGGGGGGTGAAAAATTACTAATGGTTAAGGCATATCTTTCATCGTCATATTTTTCGTCAAAAAGATTTCTTCCCAGTGTTTTGTTTGTGAAGGTCTTTCCTGCCAGAGAGACTGTGCTAGGAAGAATGTCTGGAGAAAATGCTAGCTTTGAAACTACTTGGGGTGGCAGTTTTAATGCTGGAGAGTAAAAGAGTAAAGGGATGTGCATTATAGGAAGTCTAAAGCGTTTAAAGCCATCAGGGATAGCTTTTGAAGTGTGATGTGAAAGGCCATGGTCGGCATAGATTACAAAAAGAGTGTTTTTGAAGTAATCTTCTTTTTCAGCGAGTTTAAAAAACTCTTGAAGTGCGTAGTCTGAAAAACGTAAGGAGTTAAACTCCTGGTTGTTTACAAAGCCATTATCTTTAATTTCTTTCTCACTTAGAGATTTTAGTTCAAATTCTCCACGCTCTGAAGGAATGGTATACGGCCTGTGGTAACCTGCAGTTTGAATAAACGTGAACTGTTTTTTGTCAGCAGGCTGATTTTTTAAAAAACGATTTGCTTCGCGAAAGAGTTTTAAATCAGAAATCCCCCAGACATCATTTTTACCGGAGGCAAAGTCTTTTTCTTCAAATATCTTAACGTCTTCAATGCTTTGAGATACAAAACCTCTGATGTTTCCCCAGTTTGCACTACCGCCGATAAAATATGTTTTGTCATAATTACTAAAAGCGTTTGCTGCAGAATACTGCTTTACTAAGAGAGGGTTTCTTGAGGCGGTTTGAATAGAGTTTACATCAGGAAGCCCTGTGATCACTCCAAAAATAGATCTTGCTGTTCCTGTACTTGCAACATAGGCGTTTTCAAAAAAGATCCCTTTAGGTATTAGAGAGTTTAAAAAAGGAGCGCCGTTAATTTTTTGACCAAAGTGTTGTAGTTTGAATGCGGCTAAAGACTCCATCATAATAACAACAACATGAGGTTCTTTGTCAAAAGCGTCTACGGGCTTGATTGTACGAGTGAAATCTAGAGTGTCTTTGTTTGGTGAATCAACTTTAAGATAGGTTGAAACTTGGTCGTAATGATTTTTCACCACGTCTAAGTCATAGGATTTTTCTTTAAAATCAAAAGTGTCATAAAAGTATAAAAGTGGATTGATGCCTAGAGCAGAGATGAAAGTGTTTGAGCTAAAGTAGGCATCACTCCAGCGTAGTGGGTACTGTGACATTTTACCATGCCCTAAAGCAGCTAAAAGTAGAAAGAGCGGAGCTGTAACTTTTAATGGAGTGTTAAAGACTCGCTCTCCTGAGACAAAGAGTTTTTCTGAGAAAACTAGTTTGTGTAGTATAACGAAGAATATAACAAACATGAAAGCGATGCCTGAAAAGATAAGAGCAAGTGGGTAGCTCTCACTAATCATTTGCAAACTTATGAGCGGGTTGTCTAAAAAGGCTGTAGATGAGGCGTCCAGTCTATTTTTTAAGTAATCGTAAAAACCTAAATCAAGCATGAAGAAGAGGCTGTAGCCACATAGAATTAAAGAAAAAATCACTTTGAGCAGTGTTGTGGGGTGTGGAGCTGCGGACAAAAACATCTGTCTGTCTTTTTCTTCAAAAAGAGCGTTTGTTAATTTTAGGGTGTAGCCTAGAAACCAAAAAGGAAGGCTTAGTAATATTGCAGCTCTTAGATCAAATTTAAATCCAATATAAAAAGCTTTTCTGAGCTCGTGAGAGCTATATGGCAGATCGTTTGCTCCTTGAAACACAGTGAAGAAAACAAGCCTGAAAAAAACAGCCAATAGGAAAAAACAGGAAATAAGCTTTAAAAAGCTGGCAGCTTCTTTAGAGAGGATTCTTCTTGAGTACATAGGGTTTTTATAGGGTAAAGCGGCTCTAACAGCAAGATTTTCATGAATATTCTTTATCTTAAATACCTGCTGTGTTACATCCATCGCATGAATGAAATAAACGAAGTGATGTTTCTTGGTGGTATTTTTGTGGTGGGCCTCATAGGCTCAGGGATTTATTATTTTGCTCGGTTTGCTCTGTTCAAAGATATGGGAAATGACTCGCCTCTTGAAAAGAAAGAAGAGCCTAAGAAGCTAATTTCTTTGTCTGATGCTCTTGCAAAGTCCAGAAAGAGCATCTGGAGTTCAACCAGTGACCTTCCTGTAGACTCTATTGAGCAACTTGAGGAGTCTCTTTATATGGCTGATCTTGGGCCTGCTACAGTAGCGTTTTTAACTGAAAAAGTTCAGGAGAAAACTAAGGATGAGAGTTTTAGTTTAGAGAGAGTAAAGTCTGTTTTTAAGGATGAAATGACTAAAATTTTTGAGGGAGATCAGCCTGAAGAAAGAATGAATGAGCTTTTGAATGTGGAGCAAGACTCACCTCATGTTATTGCAATTGTAGGTGTGAATGGGGCTGGAAAAACCACAACCATAGGAAAGCTTGCTAATAAATTTAGCACTCAAGGTAAAAAGGTTATGGTTGCGGCTGGAGATACTTTTAGAGCGGCGGCTGAAACTCAGTTGGATGTTTGGGCTGAGAGGTCAAACACATTGATTTTTAAAGCACCTCCACAAACAAAGGATCCTGGGGCTGTTGCCTTTCAAGCTTATGAGAAGGCAAAAAAAGAAGGTGTCGATATTTTGCTTATAGATACAGCAGGAAGACTCCACACTCAGGACAATTTGATGTTGGAGCTTGAAAAGGTGAAAAGAGTACTTGGAAAACAAAACCCTGAGGCCCCACAAGACATATGGATGATCTTAGATTCAAACACTGGAATGAATGCGCTTCACCAGGCAAAAGCTTTTAATGAAACATTAGGGTTAACAGGGGCTATAATGACTAAAGTTGACGGTTCGGCAAAAGCGGGAATGGCACTTGGGGTGAGGCAAACATTAGGCGTTCCGATTTTGATGTTAGGTATTGGAGAGGGGCTTGAAGATATTCGCCTATTTAATCCGCAGGAATTTATAGAATCCCTTGTAAGTTCATAGCTTTAGCGAGACTGAAGTGCGCTAAGAGTTGACTGACAAGCAGCGGCATTCTAAGATAGAGCCTAACTGAAGGTGATAAAAGATGACCTCAACAGAGAGCGCTAAAAATTTTGAAGAATACGACCTGTCTTTAGGCGGGCATGCTCTGACTATTTCTACAGACCAAGACCAACAAAAAATGGATCTCATTGTTAAAACAGCAAATGAGAAAATTGAGAGTTCTTTATTAAAGAACCATTCGTTTCAAAAATGTTTAATGATTGCACTATTACAGGTGTGTGAAGAAAATATTGACCTTAAATCAAACGTCCATAAAAAAGTTGATGGCTTAGAACAAAAAGCAGAGCAAGTATTAAAGAAGTTTCAAGAGCTTATATCTGAAGAGTAAAACCTAGTATCACTTTTTGTTGTTTGGAGTTTTGTTTGTGGACAGCTTAGAGCAAGAAAAAAATCTACTGCGTACCCAAGTAAAATCTTTGAGTTCAAATGTTGAGATTTCATTAACCCTTTTTTTTAATGAGGTTGAAGTTTCAAAAGGCTTGTGGGGAGTGTTTAACCCCTTAAAAGATGAGCCTGTGCTTAAAGATAAGCCTGAAAACATTGAGTTTTGTTGGCCTGGGATTGTAGATGAAGCTCAAAGTGAAATGGTTTTTTCAAAATCAGAGGGCTTTAAGAAGTCAGATCTGGGATTTTTGGAGCCAAGTACCTGTAAAGCAATACCTAAAAACGACATTTCAGTGATCTTTGTCCCAGGGCAAGCATTTGATTTTAAAGGAAATCGGCTTGGTAGGGGAAAAGGATTTTACGATCGGTATTTGAGGGACTTTAGCGGTGTAACCGTAGGAGTCTGCTCAAGGGAGAGGTTTTTAACAAAGCCGGTTCCTGTTGATCAAGTTTTTGATGTGGCTGTTCAGTATGTTTTGACTGAAGAGTTTCTGTATAAAGTGAACCCATTTGGGAAGGTGGTATAAAGTGGATATGATTATGTTAGCTGGGGCAGTTGTTGTTGGTTTAGCAATAGGTGTTTTGGTGGCTTTAGTAGTTAAAGCAATGGTTGATAGTAAGGTTAAGAGAACGGCTGAGCGTGAAGCTCAAAGAATTATTCAAAAAGCTAAAGCTAAGGCTTCAAAGATTGAAAAAGAGTCTAAAGACAAGGCTCATCATTTTGAAAAGAAAATAAAAAGAAATGCTGAAGAGGGTATCAAGAAAGAAAAAGATAAGGTTAAAGACTTAGAGAAGTCGTATAATCAGAAGCTTCAAAAGATTCAGAGTAAAGAGCAATCTTTGCAAGATAAAACCAATACTGAGGAAAAACGTATTGAAGCTAAAGAAAAAGAAGTTGAAAACAGAGAGAAAAGAACAGCTAAGAGATATGATGAACTTGAAGTTGTGAAAAAAGAGTTCCAAACAAAGCTTGAGACTGTTGGCGGAATGACTCAAGACCAAGCTAAAAAAGAGCTTGTATCAAGTCTAGAGGAAGAAGCTAAAAGAGATCTTGCAAAGAGTATGATTGCAATTGAAGAAGAGGCTAAAGAAGAAGCTGAAGCAAAAGCTAAAAGAATCATTAGTATTGCGATTGCAAGATTTGCTGGTGGCTACACAGCCGAGAAAACAACTAGTGTTTTACCTCTTCCTTCAGAAGATATGAAAGGTAAGGTTATTGGTAAAGAAGGTCGTAACATCAGAGCTTTTGAAAGTCTTTGTGGTGTGGATCTTATCTTAGATGAAGTTCCTGACTCTGTTGTGATTTCAGCGTTTGACCCTGTTAGACGTGAAGTTGCAAGACGTGCGCTAGAGGCGTTGTTTGCTGATGGTAGAATCCATCCAGCAATGATTGAGCAGGCAATTCATAAAGTTAAAAAAGAGCTCTTTAAATCAATTAGAGAAGATGGTGAAAAAGCATGCTTTGAACTTGGCATTACAAATATGCACAAAGAGATCACAGACTTAATAGGAAGTTTAAAATACAGACTTTCATACACTCAAAATAATTACAGTCACTCAATTGAAGTTGGAATGCTTTGTGGAATGATGGCAGCAGAACTTGGTGAAGACGTTAAAGAAGCAAGGCGTGCAGGTTTATTACATGATGTTGGTAAAGCGCTTGATCACTCTATTGAAGGAAGTCACGCAATTATTGGAGCTGACTTTATTAAAAAACGTGGTGAAAAATCTAGAATTGTTCATGCAGTTAGAGCCCATCATTATGAAGAAGAGCCAAGCACAATTTTAGCTCATTTAGTGATTGCTGCAGACGCTATTTCTGGTGCAAGGCCTGGAGCAAGAAAATCAACTCAAGCCAACTACTTTAAACGTCTTGAGGACTTAGAAACGATCGGTAACTCTTTTGACGGGGTTTTAAGAACGTTTGCAATTCAAGCGGGTAGAGAGATCAGAGTGATTGTTGATAGTGCTAAGATCAATGATGAACAGTCAGTGATGCTTTCAAGAGATATAGCTAAGAAGATTACAAAAGAAATGAACTACCCAGGCCAGATTAAGGTGATTGTGGTTCGTGAAATGAAAGCTATTGAGCACGCTAGGTAGTAAAAGGATAGTTAAAGATGAGTCTTTCGGCTAAAGAGCAGTTTGAGATAATAAAGTCAAATTCAGTAGATCTAATATCTGAAAAGGATTTACTGGCTAAACTTGAAAAATCTGTTAAAGAAAACAAGCCTTTAAGAATTAAGTTTGGAGCTGACCCTTCAAGGCCTGACCTTCACTTAGGGCACTTGGTTCAGCTTTTAAAGCTTAAGCAGTTTCAAGAGCTTGGACATGAAATTTTATTTTTAATTGGTGATTTTACTGCACAAATTGGTGACCCAACAGGGAAGAATGAAACAAGACCAACTCTTACAAAAGAAGAGGTTTTGGAGTACTCAAAAACTTATTCAGAGCAAGTTTTTAAAATCTTAGATAAAGAGAAGACCACAGTTCTTTATAACTCTGAATGGTTTGATGGTTTTTCTTCAAGTGATTTTATAAAGCTTTCAGGGCAGTACACGGTAGCTCGAATGATAGAGCGTGATGACTTTGAAAAAAGGTTTAAATCTAACCAGCCTATAGGGCTTCATGAGTTCTTATACCCGTTGGTGCAGGGTTATGACTCTGTTGCTTTAAAATCAGATGTTGAGCTTGGCGGGACAGATCAAAAGTTTAACCTTTTGGTAGGAAGAGATCTTCAAAAGTCTTATGGTCAAAGACAGCAGTCAGTTCTAACGCTTCCTCTGCTTGAGGGGTTAGACGGTGTTAAAAAGATGTCTAAAAGCCTTGATAACTATATTGGCTTTAATGAAGCGCCTAAAGATATGTTTGGAAAATTTTTAAGTATTAGTGACGAGCTTATGTATAAGTATGCAAAGTTGATACTGTTAAAATCAGATAAAGAAATTCAGGCTTTAAAAGATCAAGTTTCATCAGGTGAAGCTCATCCTAAAAAAGTAAAAGTAGCTTTAGCTAAAGAAGTTGTTCAGATTTTTTATACTAAGGAAGAAGCTGATAAAGCAGAGCAAGAATTTGAAAGAATCTTTGTTAAGGGTGGAACTCCTGATGATATAAAAGAAGTGTTTTTTGAAGAGCAAGCTGCACTTTGGATTTGTAAAGTTATTGTTGAAGCTGGGTTTGCGCCTTCAAACTCTCAAGCTAGAAGGCTTGTGGAGTCTAGGGCTGTTGAAATTGACGGTTCTAAATTAGAGGATCCAAAGTTTGAGCTTCCTTTGAGTAAAGAAAATTCTTACTTACTAAAAGTTGGTAAGAAGAAGTTTGCAAAAATTGTTGTTAAATAATTAGATATTAAGATTGGAAACAAGATGAAAATTAAATTTCTCCCACAGGATGTAGAAGTAGAAGTAGAGCCAGGGCAGTCGGTTTTAAATGTTGCTCAGCAAAACGGTATAAGCATACGTTCAGTCTGTAAGGGGGTTCCATCTTGTGCTGAATGTAGAGTTGAAGTGGTTGAGGGTGTTAATAACGTTCTCCCTCCAATGGATGTGGAGTTAGACCTTATTGGGACGGCTCACTTTGTGGATAACAGAAGGCTTGCTTGTCAGATGCGTTGTTTTGGAGATCTTGTTGTAAATCTTCAAGAGCATGTTGATAAAGGTATGGGGAACGCTAAGCAGCCTCGTGGTGGCATTAAGAAAGAAACAGACGACTCTAAAGCTAGAATGGGTAACATCTTAGAAGAGTCTGGGACTCCGGCTGTTGAAATTGAAATGACGGAAGATGAGAAAAAAGAGGCGGCGGCTTTAAAAGTTAAATCTAAAGATAAAAAAGTTACGTACAGTAAAAAGATGGAAATTTCTAAAGAGGGAAAGCCAAAGTCTAAATCTAAGAGTAATAACAAGAACCGTAACAAGAATCGCAATAGAAATAAGAAAAAACCTCAAAAATCTGAATGAGGGCTTTGTTAAAATCTACTTTACTACAGTTGTAGGGCGTAGATAGAATACTAAGATATCTCCTGTTCTTTGTAACCTTACAATACTGTCGTCATGCCCTGTTCCTCTTCGGGCAACTGAGAGCTCTCCTTCATGGTCAGGGTGGGTGATAAGGAGGCGGCCTTTGCGACCTTTGCAAATACGGATGTCACCAAGCTCGTAAAGATCTCTTCTGATTCTAATTCGTGAGGAATTCAGTCTGCTTGTTGGTGAGACTGAAATGGGAACGCTTCTGTTTTTTTGAAAAGAGTCTCTCTTTTTTACCGAAAGCCAATCAACAGGTGAGTTGCTGATTTCAAACATACTCAACAACTGCGCCTTCAAACCTGAAGTATTACATGCAGCAAAAGACTGTGAGCTTATAATCAGTAAACTTAATACAGTGACTATGGATTTCATAAAGTGCCCCTCCCCCAGGAGAGTGAATACTCCAATACTAAAGACTGGGCGGCAAATTTTTAAGTATAAAATAGTATTAAATTCAGAGGAATTGACGGTAAAACAGCATATTTTGCTTAATAAAAGGCCTATAGTTCATCATTTAGTACCTTGCATTGTATAATACCTGGTGGTACACAATATCTATAGCAAGGAGAGATCATGAATTCTCAGTTTAAAAAAGGAGTGGTTGAGATGTGCGTTCTAAATCTTGTTTGTCAAAAAGACAGATACGGTTATGAGCTCATTGAGACTATCTCAAAAGAAATTGAAATTTCTGAGGGGACAATTTACCCCATCCTAAGAAGGCTCACAAAAGATGGGTATTTTGACACCTACTTAAAAGAGTCAACGGGTGGTCCACCAAGGAAATATTATAAAATTACAAAAACAGGTGAAGAAGCCAGTCAGGAAATGAAAAGTGATTGGATGGAGTTTGGTCAAAAAATTAAAAGATTATTAAATAATGAGGGAGTTTAAGATGAGGAAAGAAGAGTTTTTAAGTAATCTTAGATCTGAGCTTAGGGGGCTTGATCCAAAAGATATAGAAGAGATTATCAGTGACCAAGAGGAGTTCATCAGAGATGCAATGTCTGCAGGAAGAACCGAAGAAGAAGTCATAGGGTCTTTAGGTTCCCCAAAGTCTTTCGCAGACGCTTTAAAGCTGGAGTATAAAGTTAATAAAATTAATAATGCTTCAAGCACTTGGGAGTCTTACAGAGAAGTCTTAGGTTCAATAGGAATACTTATTGCCTTAGCTCCATTAAATTTAATTTTACTGTTTGGTCCTGTTATCGCAATCTTAGGCTTTTTGTTCTCATGGATTGTAACAAGTGGAACGATCATAATTATAGGGTCGGCTATGCTTTTAGCGCAATTTATAATGGCTTTTGTAGTTGGTTTTACCTTTGTACAAACGTTGGCAATTTTATTCTTATCTATAGGGGTTATAGCACTTGGGCTTTGTGGAGTGGCGATATTTATATTGTTCTCACAACTGTTTATTAAAGTTTTTACAGTCTATGCAAAATGGAACATAGATTTAGTCAATGGAGGAAGATCGTAATGAGATTTTTAATGGTTACAACAACAACGTGTATTATTAGTTTTATATTGTCAGGTGTGTTTTTTAGTTTTTCTAACTTTGGAGACTTAAAAAAAGAAGCTATGTCTGGAAAATTTAAATGGGTTAAGAATTTTAACATGAATGTTGAAATAGAAGAGGAGGCTGATTGGGCTGAAAAGGAGTTTAGATTTTCAGATCAAGACCTTAAGAGTGTTAAAGTGAAAGCTGTTGCTTCAGAGCTTGTTATTGAAAGAGCAAATGTAGATGAGGTAATTTTAAGTGTAAAAATGCTTAAAGAAGACCTTGAAGAAGATTTCAAAGCAGAAGTTTCAAACGGGATTTTATCAATCTTGGACCATAAAGAAAAAAAGGATAAAAAGTTGTCATCTCTCTTTGGGGAGAAGGGTTCAAAAGGGTCAAAGATCAAAATTCTGGTGCCTGAGTCTTTAGAGTCCTCATTTGATTTAGACATATCCTTTGGGGATATTAAAATTAAAGGTGTTTCTGGAAATGACTTTGCTCTTGAGGTGGCGGCCGGAGACATAGAGCTTGAGGATATAAACTTTTTAAAATTTGTTTTAAAGGCCGCGGCCGGAGAGGTGGATTTAAACAGAGTCAGTATGGGTGAAGGAAAAATTGAGGCGGCTGCAGGAGATATCGAATTAGAGGGCGTTAAATCTAAAGGGAAGCTTTTAATAGAAGCGGCTGCAGGAGATATCGATGTTGAGATGAACCAGCCAAGCCCTCAAGTTGAAATAACAGCGGCTGCAGGAGATATAGATTTTTCATTATCAGAAGGTGTTGATTATAACTTCACTTTTAGAAACAGCACCACGGTAGGGTCCCTTGAATTAAAAGATGGGGCTGTGTCTAAAGACGGGGATCATGTGTATGGAAATGGAGAAGGTCTTGTTGAGATAGAAACTACCTTTGGAGATGTAGAAGTAAAATAAGAAAGAAAATACGTTTTCAGTCTAAAGTAAGAAAAATTTTTAAATTAAATTTTTAAGGGCCTCTAAAAGTAGAGGCTCTATTTGTGAATCAGTACTTTCTTTTTGAGAAACGACTTTTAAGTCAAAGACAAAGTTTTCATCATTAAGTAAGGTTGAGAGTTTTCCACTCTTAATCTCATCAGAGACTAAAAACTCAGGCAGTATAGAGACACCTAAACCGTTTAAGACCATTTCCTTGTGAGTTAAAAAACTGTTTGAAGACATTTTAATACGTATTTTAGGCCAAACATTCCTCATCTTACTTACTGTTGGAAAAGTGTGGGTTTTTTCATTATCAACCTCTCTAGAGCCAATGAAAGAGCTTAAGACATGTTCTGACTTTAGATGCTTTTTTGAGATAACAAGTTTAAATTGGACAGGGATTTTTGTGAGCTTTAAGCTTTTGGGTAGTTTTGGGGTGTGGAAAAACAGGCCAAGATCAGACTCTTTTTTTTCAAGAGAATCAATGAGGGAGCTTGCTGTTCCAGTGATGATTACAGGCCGGGTTTGTCTTTGATGGCTTGAGAGTTCTTTTAAAAAATTAGGGAGGAGTTTGGCTGCGACGGCGTCGTTACAGCAGATTCTAAATGTTTCAGGAAAGGGGAGTTCTTCTTCTTTTGTATAAAGAATGATGTCATCAATGCTTTTAAATATGTTGTGACAGTCCTGAAATATCCTCTCCCCCATTCTAGTGAGTTTAATGTTACGACCGGACTTTTCAAACAGCTTACTTTTTAAATCTTCTTCAAGATTTCGTATGGTTTTGCTTAATGCGGGCTGTTGAATGTTAAGGTGCTGTGAAGCTTTGGTGTAGCTTTCATATGTAGCAACGGTATAGAAGTGCTTTAGCTGATTGAGGTTAATTGATTCCATGAAGGAATGTATAATATCAAATATATATATTTTTCAAGGGGTTTTTAGTCTTGTAGAAAGTGAGCCAAGGAGGGCAAAGAAAATGAAGTTTTTATTTTTAATAGTCAGTTTATTGGTATTTCAGGCAGAGGCAGCAGTTGTAACATCTCTTAATATTGAGTGGTTTGGCCGAGGTGGGGACATCTACGGCTCAATTAAGGATGAGTATAGGGGAGAGAGGTTAAAAGAGTATATACATGAGGTTTTACCTGAATCGGATGTGTATGTCTTTCAAGAGATTACACACAAAGAAAGTCTTTTTGAGATAATGTCAGGTTTTGAGTGTATTAGTTATGATGCAGGAACAAGTCGCCACCAGTTTGTTGTGATGTGTTCTAAAAAAGGGCTTTTAAAGGAGCATAAGGTTAACCAAGAGGTTAGACTTGGAAGAAAAGGGCTTCGTGCAGCACTAATTGGAGATTATGAAATCAATAATAAGAAAATTAGAATTGTTGGGGTGCATTTAAAAGCAGGGTTTAAAGATACAACAACACGGTTAGAGCAGGTTGAAGCACTACAGCCTGACCTAAATAAAGCAGACTCTGTAATGGTTGTTGGGGACTTTAACACATATAAAAAAGACAGAACAAACCTTTTAAAAGATGACAGTTTTATGATTACTGAATCTTTAGGTGGGGGGTTTTCATTAGTTGAAAACGAAACTCCGACATATATGGGTTTTGGGGGGGCGTGTTTTTGACAGAGCGTGGACTAAGAATCTTATTAAGTCAGAGGTTGAAGTTTTAGGCCCTTGTAATAAAGGATCTGTTGGTGCTCCATATACAAACAAGTCTTTTTATAACCGTTTTGTGTCAGATCATTGTGCTTTAAAAATTAGGGTGAATTAATGAAGAGGACGTCCTTTGGTTTTAAGGAAGAGTTTTTATTTGAAAATCAAAGAGTTGAATATTTAGAGTTTCAAAAAGAGGGAAGGCCTCATCGCCACGATGAAGTAGAGGTTTTTAAGGTTCTTGAAGGGGCTGGAAAACTTAACATCGATAATGAAGAGATAGACCTTCTTGAAGGGGATGTGAGATCTATTCCAAGAAATAGATCTCACTATATGGAACCTCTAGCGGGGGGGCGTTTAAAGCTTCTTGTTTTTTATAAGACTTAAAGGTTTTTGATGATTGATAAAATCTTTTTTTGGTTTGAAACCCAGTCAGAGATAATAATTTTCTTTTTATTGGCGGTTACTTTAATATCGCCATCTTTACTGTAGTGAGAACGTAAATCTCTTGCAACACCTTGTTTTTGTAAGTGCTTAGGAATAGACATGACAACAGTGATCATCTGCTCTCTTAAATCACTAGGAAAAGTTTCATTATAAACAGGGATCCCCATTTTTATTGAGTTCCTAGACTTTACAACAAGTGTTTCTTTCTCGCCCTCGATAACGTTGATGTCTTGAAGCTTTAAGTAGTTACTTATTAAGCTTTTTTTCTCAGTTTTATTCGAGAGATTTTTAAAAGACTTATAGTTGAAATGTTTTCCCTGGCTAAGTCGTGGATCTGTTATGACAATAGGTTGTGTGAAAACAGATTCTATTAAAGCTGTAAACTTTTGGTCTGTCTTCACCTTGCTGGCGGCAAAAGAACTAGTCCCAATAAGTAAACTTAGTATTAGCAATATTTTTTTCATATGTTTCCTCCTGAAAATATTTTTGTTTTTAAGAGGTGATTTATCAAGAGATATCTAAGGCAAGACCCAAGAAAACTGAATAGTTTCAGTATAGTTGCTAAAGGCAATAAAGATTGACTGTTTCATTTTGGAAACATCTTTTTTGAGAAAAACAGGTGTTTCATAATGAGAAGCTCTCTTTATAGGTTTGTGTAATAAGCCGAAAAACACCTATATGATAAAAGTACTTCCGTTCTTGTTTGCTACATTGCTTTACACATCATTCTCTTTTGGGAGTGAGCTTGCAGGCGGTGTAGAAACTGCAGGGGAAGGGGCTGCTGCAGTGGCAACTTCAACAGCTGTAGACAATTCTTGTACTCCTGCAGAAGTTCAAGAAAACCAGTCTATTGTGAACGAATGTAATTCAAAGTGGTCAGAGTGGGGTGTTAACCCAGTTCCGCCAGCTAGCCAGTTAAGAGATGTGAATAATTGTTCAGGTTTAGTGTCAATGGGAACTCTTGAGGGGTGTGGTGATGCCTTAGTGGCTTTTCCAATTTTTATGGCAGAGATGGGGGCTAGAGCAATGCTTGCAACTATTCCTACAGACAAAAATACTTTAGCCTATGTTTCACAAAATGGATCTTTACAAGAGATAGCAGCATTTTTAACAAATGAGTTTTTCACAGAAACTTGTAGAATCTCTCCTGTTGAAGAGGCCAGTTATGTAGATAAAATGTGTGAGCAGAGTGTAGAAACAAATGCTCACTTGGCGGCGTCGGGGGTAAGTCAAACATGTAGGGCTGAGGCCTTACAAGAAGTTCAAGAAGCTGCAGCTTGTAGAAGTAGTTCTGAGACAAGAAGAAAGTATAGAGCTTTAAACGCGGAATTAAATGAAAGAGCTAGAACTATTAAAGCGGCTCAAGATGAAAGAAAAAGAGTGGAAGAGCAGTTTGCAACAGACATGCAAGATATTAAAAATTCTTGTGGGGTGTATATGAATCCACTTAGGGGTACTATGACAAGGTACCTTGCTCCTTTTCGGTATCTTGCTAAAGAAATGCAGAATATCGCAAAACCTAGGCCTTCAGAGGTTCAACAGTTTAATGACTGTATAGAGCGTAAAACAGTAGGTAAGTTAGAGTTAAGAGAAGCTCTTGTAAAAAGCTCAACAGGTCTTATGGCTCAGATTGCGGGGAGTTTTTCAGCGATCAAGTGTTATAGTGAAAGAGAAAGAAAACAGTTGATGTGTGAAATTGCAATAGGGGTTGTGACGGGAGGTGCTACATTAGGCCCTTCTGCTTTAAAAATGTTAGGACCAAAAGCTGCTGCAGGTTGGGCAAAGCTTACAGGAAGAGCGGGGGCGAGAGCGCCTGCTGGAGCTCCAAATAGAGCACTTAGAGAAAGTACTTCACCTGAAACTCTTGCTAGAAACGGAGCTCTTAGTGATGCAGAGCGTGTTGCTGCAGCTAAAGAAAGTCTTGGTAGAGGTTTAACATCTCATGAGCAAGAACAGTTGATCAGATCTCATAATGTAGGTGCAGATAGAGCCGGAGCTGGAATTGGTAACTATACACAAGAAGAAATTAGAGAAAAAGCTAGAATTTTAAATGAAGCAGGGTTTAGTGCAGATGAAAGAAGAATTTTGATGCAAGAAGGTATTGCAGGAAGAGTTTCGATAGAGGTGGCGAAAAATGCTGACGCTGCAGTTGCCGACGCTATTGGAGTGGTTTCTCGGAATAGCGATGCCTCTAAAGAGATGGGTCTGGCTGATGTTGGACGTGGAATGGATCGAGATGAGGGTTTATCTTTTCGGGACAGTGGAGAGCGTACAGGGGCGTACTGGCAAAGAAATCCAGAACAAAGAAGTGGAGTTGCTGATAGCCTTAGAAGACACCTGGATGACGGTGGTGTGATAAGTAATAGGCAGCAAAGAGATGAAATGTTAAGAATAGTAGCTCTTGACACAGTTGAGCGCACTACGGGTGGAAGAGTTCCTGATTATGAGCGTTTAGCTAAATACTATGAAAGAGCAGGGCGTCCTGTTGATGATTCTTTTGTTTCATACTTGACACAAGGTATTCCTGCAAATTCAAGTCACTCCAAGTTTATGTTAGAGTCACAAATTGCAGAATCTAATATGGCGGTGCATCGCTTAACACAGCAAGCAAGGTATTATGCTGATGAAAATCGTGCCAGGGGTCTTGATATGACTCCGGATCAAGGACGCTCAAGAGCGAATGCGATTAAAGCACAAATTGAAGCAATAGAGAGAAATAGAGACATTCGCCAAAGGCTTCTAGATACAGGTTCGGTGAGTGGAGATGTTTACTAGGTAAAAAGTCTTAAAACGAGGATAGAAAAGAATCTAGCTCAGTTTTTAATTTCTCATCCTGCATAGCTGCATAAATATTTGCTTTTAAAAAACCTAAAATAGAACCTCCGTCAAAGCGAGGGCACTTAGTTGCCACACCTGTAAGGCCATGGTCTTTGCCCATTAAAATCATAGAGTCTGTAAGTTGAATCTCTCCATTTTTTTTAGGAGTTTTTTCAATATAGCTTAAAATTTCATTTTTAAAGGCATACCTTCCTGGAAGAATTAAGTTGCTTGGAGCCTCTTCAACTTTTGGCTTTTCAACTATTTCTGAAATTTTTAAAGAGCCATTAGTCTCTTCAGTTCTTGCAACGCCATACTGGTAAACTAAACTAGGGTCAACTTTAAGAAGTGAAATTGTGTTTGCCCCGGTTTTTTCAAACTCTTTTTTAAGTTCAACACAAGGGTTTTGAGAAAGGTTTGAAGGGATAAAGATTTCATCAGGAAGGAGAACATAAAAATCTCTTCCATTAATTTGCTCTTTTGCTGAATAAATCGCATGAGCTAATCCAAGTTGCTCTTCTTGATACGCAAAAGTGACCTTTGGTAAATTTTCAATATTTGTGAGTTCTTGAACTAAATTTGTTTTGCCATCATTTTCTAAAAGAGTTTTTAATTCAGAGTGGTCTTTAAAGTAGTTCTCTAAAGCAACTTTATCTTTATGGGAAACAATAATAGCTTCTTCCACGCCGGCATTTTTTAACTCAATTAAACAGTGATGAATTAAAGGCAGGTTTAAAAGAGGGTGCATTTCTTTTGGAGTTACTTTTGTCGACGGTAAAAATCTTGTACCTTTTCCTGCAGCAGGAATAACGGCAACCTTTGGTGTATTAAAGCTCATTTAAAAACTATAACTGAAATTGATTAAACAGCAAACGATGAACCGCAGCCGCATGTTTTTGTAGCGTTTGGGTTTGAAAAGACAAAGCCTTGTCCATTAAGGCCGCCTTCAAAATCAAGACTCATTCCCATAATATAAAGAAGGCTCTGAGAGTCGATAACAATCTTTAAGCCTTCTTGTGGTTCAAAAGACTTATCCTTATCAGTTGTTTCAGTGTCAAAATCTAGTTTATATGAAAACCCTGAGCAGCCACCACGTTTTACATTAATACGTAAAAAGTCTGAATCACTTCTGCTCTCAGAGGATTTAATAGTAGAAATTTGTTTCAATGCTGAATCAGTAACTGTAATCATATGCCTATATAATAGCAGAAAAATAAGAATTGCAATAGGTTTTAAGTATGGGCCTATTTTTTTAGTGTTTCTAGTATCTTACGGGCAAGGTTCAAAACAGAGTCCCTGTCAGAACCCCTTCCAAAACTGACCCTTAGAGTTTGTGCCTCAGGGATACCAAGGCTGCTTAAGATCCTTTTCTTGTTACTCTCAGTGGAGCACGCGCTTGATTGGCTTACAGAGAAAGGGAGAAGTTCTAAATAAAGTGGGGCAAGGCTAGTCCAGTCAAAAAAACTAACATTAACTGTATTCACAAGAGAGTTTTCAACATCACCATTTAACTTGTGATTGCAGTCTTTAATCTCATCTAAAAAAATCTTTTTTAACTCAGAGTAATGAGTGATGTCTGAGGCCATACTTTTTTGAGCTACCTCGCATGCCTTACCAAAGCCAACAATTAATGGCGTGTTTAAAGTTCCTGAGCGCATACCATTTTGTTGACCGCCTCCTAGAATGAGAGGTTTTAGATTTGAAACAATGTTTTTATTTATGATGAGAGCCCCCAGTCCCTTAGGGCCGTAAACTTTATGTGCTGAGCAGCTTAAAAAATCTATTTCTAAATCTGAAAATGAAAACTCAAACTTCCCAAGAGCTTGTGTGGAATCAAGATGAACAAAGAGTTCTTTTTCTTTTATAAGGGGGATGAGCTCTTGAAGGTTTAAAATAGTTCCTAGTTCATTGTGGGCATGGATTAAACTAACGAGTGATCCTTTTGGCATGTCTTTTAATGCTTCTTTAAAGCTTTCTAAATTTACTGTTCCATCAGGATTTGATTTAAAAACATGCGTTTGTTCAGCTTTTTGAAAAGAAGCATCATGGTCAATATCTGAAACTAGCACTGGAAGACCTCTTTTTAAAAAATCTTCGAAAACCCAGTTGATCGACTCTGTTGCTCCTGAGGTAAAAATAATTTCACTTCCATGGCACTCAATAAGGCTGGAAATTTGGCTTTTTGCCAGTTTTATAGCGCTTTGAGACTGCCAGCTCATCTTAGATGTTTGCGCTGATGGATTGGCAAATATATCAGAAAAGTAGGGCAGCATGGCTTTAAGCGCTTCTGGGCAAACAGGGGTGGTTGAATTATAGTCAAAAAAGTTTTTACTCATAGTCTCTGATTGTACTTTAACCTCAATGGTGCTGTAAATATTGACCTATACCAGGTGCATTTATTACTAAATATGTAAACTTCAAGGAGATGTGGATATGGCAGAACAAGACATTTTTAGCCCAACTGATGAGCATTCAATGTTAAGAGAAATGGTTAGAGACTTTACTGCTAAATCTGTAGAGCCCCAGGCTTTAGAGTACGATCGTGATGAGAAGTTCAATCTAGACCTGTTAAGGTCAACAGGGGAGCTTGGCCTTTTAGGGGTGACGGTTTCAGAAGACTTTGGTGGTTCAGGAATGGATGCAACGGCTGCTGTAATTGTACATGAAGAGCTTTCATATTCAGATCCAGGTTTTTGTTTAGCTTATCTGGCTCACTCAATGCTTTTGGTGAATAATTTTTCTGTAAACGCAGGTGATAAGTTAAAGTCAAAATATCTTCCAGGAATGTGTGATGGAAGTTTTATTGGTGCTATGGCGATGTCAGAACCAGATGCTGGAACAGATGTTTTAGGTATGACCACAAAGGCTGAGAAAAAAGGTGATAAGTATATTTTAAATGGAAGAAAAATGTGGATTACAAACGGCTGTTTAGATAACGATGGAACACCTGCTGATGGAGTCTTGGTTTATGCTGTAACAGGGACAAAGCCAAATGGCCGTCCAGAGTTGTCATCTTTCTTTGTGAAAAAAGATTTCCCAGGGTTTTCTGTGGGGCAAAAAATTACAGAAAAATTAGGTGTTAGAGCTTCAAACACTGCAGAGCTTGTTTTTGAAAATTGTGAGGTTCCTGAAAGTTATTTAATTGGTAAAGAAGGTGATTCATTAGTTCATATGATGAAAAATCTTGAGATTGAAAGGTTAACTCTTGCAGCAATGGGGTTAGGGATTGCAAAAAGATCCTTGGATGCGATGGTGGAGTATGCACATGAGCGCCAGGCATTTGGTAAATCAATTGCAAAATTTGGACAGATTCAAAGGTATATTGGAGACAGTTATGCTCAGTATATGGCAGCACGTGCGTATGTGTATCAAACAGCATACGGCATGGGGCCTGAAGGTACAGGGGATCGTAAAGATTCTGACGGTGTAAAGCTTGTAGCAACTACGATGTCAAAAAATGTTGCTGATAATGCAATCCAAGTAATGGGTGGTTATGGCTACGTTGGAGAGTATGTGGTTGAGCGCTTATGGAGAGATGCAAAGCTATTAGAAATTGGTGGAGGAACTATTGAAGCCCATCAAAAAAATATTACACAAGACTTAATCAGTACTTTATAGATCTTCAGTATCAATTAAGTCATAGATGAAGTCTTCATCATCCCGGCTTAATTCAACTGTTCTACGAATCTCATCATTGGGGTCGACTAAGTCATCAGATAGGTCAGCCATACTAATAATTGAAGACTCAAGTTGTGTCTCAGCCTCTGTTTCAGGGTTGTCTTTAAAAACAAACTCTTTTTCTACAGGCTTTAATGCTTTTTTTAAAGCTGCATATTTTTTTTGAGAAACCTTATTCTTTGAAAGCAAAGACTCAAGGGAAGGGTTTTTATCTGCCGCATCTTCATTTGAGATAGAGGCGGTTTCTCGGACAACACTCTTTGTTTTGAGGAGAGTGTTGTAGATTAAGAAAGTAGCAAGAAGCCCAAAAGTAAGTTTTAAACACTTAGACACTATAAAAACCTCACACTATCAATAATTATATTTTTGATTTGTCGAGGAAGGCCCGTAGGGATCTGTTGAGTGTTAAGAAGTTCTAACACAGAAGAGGTGTCGATAGAAAACCTTTCTTGTAAGAATACTCTACTACAGTTATCAGCATAAGCCTGCTCACTCCAGCCATTTCGGATTCCCTTATCAATACAAGCATATGTCTCTTCATACTGTGCATTTGGTGTGACTCTGATAGTAGTGGAAATAGAACAGCCTTTTTTCCACCAGTTATTCTTTTTGGATTTATTTGCTAATTTAGCATGAGCATCAATCATATACTTATACTTATAGCATCCTTTTGTTTTGCTAATCTTGTTTTGATCAAAGGGAATGACTTCAACCTTTTGTATTATATTTCCACACTCATCTCCTAAAACTTTAAGAGACTGGTTGTCTTCTAAGTTTTTTACGAGGTCGTTGCATTTTTCCTTAATAATGTGCTCATTAACTTCTAGACTCTGATGTGTACTATTTTCAACCGACACTTTAATGGCCTTGTTGATATTTTTAACCAATTGAATTTGAGGAGGAAGAAGCGTAGAGTTTGCAAGATCTTTCCAGATTTCCCCGCTTTTTAGGCTCGAGTTAGTAGCAGAGATTCTTTTTCCAAGGTTTTTACTGATTTCCTGGTTAGTAGCTTTAACTAATTGACTAATGTACAAATCAGCCTTCTTTCTAAATAAAAACAAGGCTAGTCTTGTAATAATGTTTGCACCCTCAACACGAACCTTTTGAATCTTCGCTCCTTTATATTTAAGACTAGATATTTTTGGCGAAGATATATAAATTTCTGAAGCTGTAGTTTTCAAATCAGGAAAATCCCCCTCTATGACAGACTCTAGGTCCTTCTGGCTAACCGTGGCTTTATTTGCTGCACAGATTCTTGCAGTGTTGTATCTATAGTGGCCAAGGTCAGCTCTTACCCATACTACAGCTTTTGCCCAAATGAACCACCAGATATGCTTCTTTAGATAAAGCATAATAGGAGTCAGCTTTGTAGCGGCTTTAATTCCAGGTAGTTGAGCACAAGTAGAGGAATAAAGGCTTCCTTTTTTTGGGTTGTGCTGAATGGAGATGTTTTTTTCAATAGCTCTTTTTTCACTTAAGGTTTGAGTGGATTTTTTATCAAGTAGATTAACCTTGTGGTTTTCATATATAGGTTGAAGATCTACACTTAATTTAGAGGCCATGATTGTGGAAACGTGAACGCCTTGATATTCACCTGCAGGAACTTTAACTTTTGTTGATATAAGGTTTTGTTTTTTTCCTTTAAGGAGCTTTTCAATATTAAGACTGCAATTAAAAACATTCCCCTTAACAGCGTATTTTATTTGTGATTTGTCTTTGATGGATTTGTTTCCATCTATACAGGCCTTCTTATATTGATCTGATATTTCTTTATAAAAAACTTCAGCAGATTTTTTAACTGCCTGATTTGCCTGATGTTGTACTTTTCCAAAAGAGACATCTTTTTGATAAGTGTATGTTTCAGCAAAACTCTGACCTGATAAAAGTAGAGTGATAACGGAAGTAAAAATAAATAGTATCTTCATTTTTGTTTCTCCTGTATGTATTTAGTCTACCAGGCTAAAGGCGGTATAGCTTAGATAATTGAGACGATTTCTAATATTGAAACAGCTTTTTACTATAATGTTGCGAAAATGTTTCCCTAATAGGGTTTCGGGCTGTTTAAAATGAGACGAAGTAAAACTGTATTTTCAAAAAAAGAAGAGATCAAGAATTAAGAAGTTCTATTGGATTTTTTTTAAAGTTTCTTTTAACCACTTATTAGTATTTGCTTGAAAACCAATAACAGATAAGAAGATAAAGGCTCCGCCAAGTTTTCGGTCTAAAAACACAGCCTCTCTTGGCGGTGTTCTTAATTTGAAGTTCTTAGCGATGTACTTAGC
>JBOEFV010000001.1:0-36732 GCA_050633065.1 Bdellovibrionales bacterium | reverse complement strand
CAAACGTTCTTGTAACAGATGTGGTGCCAGCAGGTGTGACATATGTAGCTGCATCAATCACAGGTGGAACAAGTAATGATGATGCAAACCCTGCAACAACAGGTTTGACTTGGAGTATTACAAGTCTAGCTGGTGGAGCAACTTCAGTATTTACATTTACTGCAAATGTTGATGGTGGGGCGGCAGCAACTTATGGTGTTATTACAAATACAGCAAGCTTAACAAGTATAGATCAAACAGAAGAAAATGCTGGAAACAATGTAGATACAGCAGACATTACACCACAAGCATTTGATGTGGCAGTTACTCAGGCAGTTAATAACTTAACTCCAGAAGAGGGTGAGACAATCACTTACACAGTGACTCTTACAAACACAACAGTGTCGGCAACAGGTACAAACATTGTTGTAACAGATATAGTGCCAGCAGGTGTGACATATGTACCAGCATCAATTACAGGTGGTGACAGCCGTAATGATGCTAATCCTGACACAACAGGTTTAACGTGGACGGTGAACTCTCTTGGTGGTGGTGCTACATCAGTATTTACTTTCCAAGCGGTTGTAGATAACCAAGCTAAAGCTGTTTATGGAACTGTTACAAATACAGCAGGATTGACATCAGTTGATCAGATTGACTCTGTACCTGGAAATGACAACGGGTCTTCTGTAATTACAGTTCAAAGTATTGATGTGCAGGTTGTTAAGTCAGTAAGTAATGACAAGCCGGTTGAAGTTGAGATTGTTACTTATACATTAGCGATTACAAACTTAAGTGGGCATCCTGCAACAAACGTTGTGATCAGAGATGTAGTGCCGGCAGGTCTTACATATGTTGCGACATCAATTGCGGGTGGAGATGTGAGAGTGGATGCAGATCCTGCAGGTGTAGGACTTAATTGGACAATTTCATCTCTTGGAGCTGCGGCAACAGTGAATCTAACGTTTCAGGCTCAGGTGGATATTGGATCTTATAACACTTATGGAACAATCACGAATTTGGGTGATCTAGTAAGTATGGATCAAACAGAGGATACGATTCCAAATAACTCAAGTACTATTGATATTGAAATTCAAACAATTGATATCAGTGTTGTAAAAGATGTATCAAATGCAACTCCAAATGAAGATACAATCATTACGTACACGATTACAGTAACAAACCCTAGTGTTTCTATGGCAACAAACCTAGTGATCAACGATGTTGTTCCAAATGGAGCTACATTTGTACCAGCTTCTATGACAGGTGGTGACAGTGTTGATGACACAGCTCCAGATACAACAGGTCTTGTGTGGAATCTTACAAACCTGGCTGGTGGAACAAATGCAGTTCTAACTTTCCAAGCAAGAGTGGATAACGGTGCAAGAGCTCTTGGTGTTGTGACAAACACTGGTGCTATGACGTATTTTGATCAAACGGATTTAGATCTGTCTAATAATACAGATACAGCAGACTTTACAGCACGTGGTGTAAACCTTGTGATAGATAAGCAAGTGTCTGATCCACTTCCAAATGAAAACTCTGTAATTACATATACATTAACAGTAACAAATAACGGACCTGCAGATGCAACTAATGTAGTGGTTAATGATGTTGTTCATGCAAGCTTAACATATGAAGCAGCAACAATTGCTGGAGGAGATGTACAAGTTGATACAGATCCTGCTGGAGCTGGACTGTCTTGGACTATAAACACTCTAACTTCAGGAAGTTCTGTAGTACTAACTTTTGATGCAAGAACAAATCTTGGATCAGGTGGAACAACAGTAACGAACACTGCTAACATTACAGCTGTAGATCAAACTGAAGAGGATCCTTTAGACAATACAGATTCAGTTGATATTACTATTATTGCAAACGTTGATATTGAAGTGATTAAAGTTGCAAATAAGATAACAGAGTATGAAGAGGGTGAAGTTGTTACCTATACAATGACCGTATTCAACCACGGTCCAGCACTAGCATCTAGTATTGTGATAAGCGATATAGTACCAGCTGATATCATATACACGCCAGGTACAATGACGGGTGGAGATGTGAGAGATGAGTCTGATCCGTATGGCGTTGGACTGACCTGGACTATTACAAGTTTAACGCCGATTGGCCCTACAAACTTCGTGACATTTACTTTCCAAGGGATAGTTGCGCCTGGAGCAAACTTAAACACTCCAGTTACAAATAATGCGGGTCTTGTAAGTGTTGGGCAGACAGAGATTAACTCTGCCAATGATATTGGTACAGTGGATATTGATATTGCTGACGAGCTTGATTTATCAGTAGTTAAAATAGTTTCTAACACAGATCCAAATATTGGTGAGATTTTCACATATACTATTGATGTGACAAACGCAGGTCCGGCACAAGCAAGTACAGTTGTTATTAATGATGTTATCCCAGCAGGGCTTCTTTACCAGGCTGGAACAGTAACAGGTGCTGATGTATTAGATGATGCAGACCCTTCAGGTGCAGGATTAAATTTCACTCTTAATATTATCAATAGAACAGTTACAAGAACAATTACGTTTGATGTTCTTGCATTAGACAACTCAAACTTATTTAACCCAATTACAAACACAGGGCTTCTAGCTAGCGTTACACAAACAGATGTGAACCCGGTAAATGACACAAGCTCTGTAGATGTAAACATCAACCCAGATTTAGACATCCAAGTTACAAAAACTGTGGATCTTCCAAACCCATTTGAATTAGATGTTGTTACATACACAATCAACGTTCGAAACAATGGTCCTGCCGGAGCTTCAAATGTTGAAATCACTGACTTCTTAACGCTTGCAGAACTTACGTATATGCCAGGAACAATGACGGGTGGAGATATCAGAGATGAATCGACTCCTTATGCAGGTGATGGGCTTAAATGGACTCTTAATCAGCTTCTTAGAAATGCTGAAGTTAATTTAACTTTCCAAGCTTTCCCGACAGCGGGTACATCAGGATCAACTATTACAAATACAGGAAGCCTTCTGTCTCTTGATCAGCCAGATATTAATGCTGCAAATGACAACTCTTCTGTAGATGTCTTTGTAAGAAATGATGCTGATTTAGAAATCACTCAAGCTGTAAGTAACGCTCTTCCTTCAGAAACAGACACTGTGACTTACACATTAACTGTTACAAACAACGGGCCAAGTGTATCTAGAGATATTGTTATTAATAATATTGTCCCGGCGGGTTTAACTTACAACCCTGGAAGTATTACTGGTGGAAACGCAAGAGATGAATCAACGCCAACTGCTGGAACAGGCTTAACGTGGACAATCAACGAATTACAAAACGGTGCGTTCCAAGTTCTTACTTATACGGTTTATGTAGAGCATGGAACTGGTGGCCAAGTGATTCCAACAACTTCAGATATCGTATCTTTTGACAGTACAGAGTCTGATCCACTAAACAATACATCTACAATCAATGTTACAATTGATAACACTCTAGATTTCCATATAGATTTCTCTGTAAACGATGACAACCCTGTTGAGACGGACACTCTAACATTTACTATAAATGTAACAAACAATGGTCCAAAAACTAGAGCGACTAACATTTCACTTGATAGTGTGATCCCTTCAGGATTTACGTATGTACCAGCATCAATCACGGGTGGAGATGTACAAATTGATGCAGACCCTGCAGGAGCAGGCTTGCGTTGGACAATTGCACAAATTGACCCTGTAAATACAGTGGTTCTAACTTATCAGGCAACTGTAGATCCATTTACCGCGGGTGACATCATTGTTGCAAGTGTAAGTAACATTCTTGTTGATCAAGTGGATACAAACGTTACTCCAGATGTGTTAACTGAAGTGATTGAGGTTCAAAACATCCTAGACCTTCAAGTTGTGAAGACGGTAAGTGATCCAAATCCAGCGGTTGTTTTAGATGATATTATTTATACAATTACAGTTACAAACCATGGTCCTTCAGTGGGTGAAAATATCCAAATTACAGATATTGTTCCAAACCTTATTGATTACACTCCAGGTACGATCACAGGTGGTGACTTAAGAAATGACTCAGATCCTACGGGAGCAGGTTTAAACTGGACGATCACAGCGATTAACCCAGGTGAAACAGTTGTATTAGAGTTCACAGTTATTGCATCAATCAATGCTAAGGATGTGTTGATTACAAATACAGTGTCATACACTCATACATACAATGACCCTGTGGCAAATGATGATTTAGATGTTGATATGACTCCTGTAGGTAAATCTGATATTCAAATTCAGAAGACTGCTGACACAGCAACACCTGCAGTGGGAGCTCCGTTTAAGTACATCATTACATTAACTAACCACGGGCCAATTTATTTAGACAACGTAGTTGTTGTAGATATACTGCCTGCAGGGATGACGTACTCTTCAGATGATGGTGGTGGAAACTACAACTCTGTTAATGGTGAGTGGTATATTGCATTCCTGCCTTCTGGAGCGTCAATTTCATTAGAAATTACTGCAATACCAGATATTGGAACGGGTGGTTTAACAATCACAAACACTGTTACTGAAATTAGAACAACATCTATTGATACAAATGACAGTCCAGATGATTACTCTGAAGCTGTATTAGTGATTGATAAAACAGATGTTTATATCAGCGGTACAGTTGTAGACTCTAATCCTAACGAAGGTGACACTCTTACTCTTACGTATGATGTGACAAACAACGGTCCTCAAAATGTGACGAACTTGGACCTTCAAACTATAGTGCCTGCGGGACTGACATTTGTACCAGCAAGTCAAATTGGTGGAGACACTGCAAGTAATGTTGGTGCTACATTAGACTGGTCAATTGCAGCATTAAATGTTGGTGTAACTGAGACGGTGAGTTTCCAGGTGACAGTTGATGAGGGTACTGGTGGAAGCACGCTTAACACAATTTTAAATATCGCTTCAATGGATCAAACTGAAGATGATACAGTTCCTGACGACAATCAGATTGATTTAGTCATCAGAAATGAAGCTGATATATTCTTTACTAAAACTGTGGACAGCACGTTCGTAGATGAGGGTGATCAGATTGTCTTCACGATTACGGCGACAAACAACGGTCCTGCACAGGCTAAGAATCTTGAAATAGATGATATATTATCTGTACACTTTGGACTTGTGTCAGCAGTGGCAACTCAAGGTGCTTATGCTGGGTCTAAGTGGTCAATTGGAAGCTTAAGTGATGGACAAACTGAGACCTTAACTTTGACAGTTGATATACTTCCAGGGGCATCAGGAAATAACATCTTAAATAGACTAGACAATCAGACTCAAGACCAAACAGACTTAGACATCACTCCGAGTGATCTGACTGAAAATGTAATTGTGGGTGAGAGTACAGATCTACAAGTGCTCTTAACGATTATAGATGATCCAGGTAATGACAGTATCTTAGAAGAAGATCAAACATTTACTTATCAGATTCAATTAGTGAATCAGGGGCCTAACAGAGCTGAGAATGTATCATTAGATTTCTTTAGCCCGGGGCAGGTTGATTTTGAAAGTGGTGGAGTGACAGCTTCTAGTGGAGCATACTTCTTCCCAACTTGGAGCTTGCCTGCTGTAGAGGTTGGAGCAACAGAGACACTGACAATTGTTTCTAAGGTTCAAACAGGTACATATGGTCAAACAGTTACTGCTCAAATTACTAATATTCAAATGGATCAAGCAGATACACATGCAAGTCCTGATGATGAAGATGAAATTTTTGTAGTTGATGATAAAGTTGATCTATATATTGAGAAGACTGCTGATGTGGCAGCTCCTCAAGAAGGTGATGAAGTAGTCTTTACTGTAAGAGTAGAGAATAAAGGTCCTGCAAATGCTACAGGAATCCAGATTGAAGATGTTTATCCTACAACAACTTTAGATCTTGAGTTCTCATCTACGACAAAAGGTACTTTTGATCCTGTTACTAAGCTATGGGATATAAGCTCTCTACTTCCTAGTGAGATTGCTATCTTAAACTTAAACTCTAGAGTTAAAGTTGGATCTGGTGGAGCTAATATCACAAACTCTGTGCAGCTAAACGCTTTTGATCAGGTCGATAGTAATATTACGCCAGATGACTTATTTGAAACTCTAAGTGTTGATGGTGATGTTGATTTAGAAATTCAAACTGTAGTGTCAAATGCAACTCCAGAAGAAGGTGAGCAGATTGTTTATACAGTTACAGTGAAAAACAACGGGCCTTCTGCAGCAAGTAGCTTTACGTTGACAGACAATCTACCTGCCGGCTTAACTTATGTAAGTCATGTTCTTAACTCAGGATCTTTTGGTGGAAGTGTTTGGTCAATACCTGCGATTCCTAACGGATTTATTGCAACATTAGAACTGACTGTTGATGTGGATTATGGTGCTGGTGGAAACACGATTACAAACGCAATGACATCAATTACTTTTGACCAAGGTGATCCAATTGGTGCAGCAAATGATATACTTTTTGCAGATATCACAGTGGGGCATGATATTGATTTTGCTGTAACAAAAGTAGCTAATGAGACAGTATACTCAGAAGGTGAAACTATTGAGTATACAATTGAGGTTACAAACAATGGACCGTCGTTAGCAGAAAATGTAAGTTTAGAAGACCAGTTACCGGCAGGATTAACATATGATTCACATACTGAGTCTGCAGGTACGACTTATGTATCAGGTACAGGGGTTTGGACTATAGGAAGTGTTCCTGTGGGTGAAACAAGAACATTAACTCTAAACTCAATTGCTGATCCTGGAACAAGTGGTTTATTTATCACAAATAACATTACAAATCTTCTTATCGATGAGACTGATTTAAACACTACAGCTGATGATATGGATGAGACCGTTCAGGTTATTAATGATTTAGACTTGGCAGTAACGATCACATCTGATGTGGCCTCTGTTGATGAGCAAGGTAACATTTTATTCACGGTTTCTGTGATCAACTTAGGTCCTGCTAGAGCAACCAATGTGGATGTGACAACTGTAATTCCTCCAGAGTTAAACTTTATTTCAGCTAATGTTGTTGATGGATCATTTGATAATGTAACAAAAATTTGGACTCTTCCAGAGGTTAACATTACTGAGTCATTTGTATTAGAGATTCAAGCTCAGGCGCTAGAGGGCTCAGGTGGAGTGATATCTACAACGACATCTTCAGTTACTGCTGTTGATCAAAATGAAATTCTACCAGTGAACGATACAAACTCAGCAGATGTACTGATTAATCATGAAAACAACCTTGTGTTTGCAAAGGTTGTTGATAATGCAGCTCCATTAGAGGGTGATACGGTAACGTTTACATTAACAGTTGAAAACCAAGGTCCTGCACAAGCTCAAAACTTAGCGCTTACTGATGCAATGCCTGCAGGGCTAACTTTTGCATCAACTGCAGGTGCAACACATGGAAGTTTTGCTGCAGACGTGTGGACTATTGGTAACCTATCAATGGGTATGACAGCTTCAATAGATGTTCTTGCAACGGTGGATGCAGGTACTAATGGTCAAACTATTACAAATACAATCACAGGCATCACTCAAGATGAGGTGGATACAGATCTAACAGGTGATGATTTAGATGAAGCTATTGTTGTAGACAACAATGTTGACCTTCATATTACAAATACAGTTGATGATGCTAATCCAGCTGAAGGTGATGTGATCACATTCACTCTTCAAGCAGTGAATAATGGACCTATTAATATCACAAACTTAGTTATTGATGATCCAATGCCTGCTGGCCTGACGTTCTCTTCTGCGACAGCGCCAACACACGGAGCTTTTGCAAATCCACAGTGGACAATCCCAGCTCTAAACGTTGGAGAAACGGCAACGCTAACTATTTCAGCTACTGTAGATGTGGGAACATCAAGCAGTCTGATTACAAATGTTGTTACATATGTGTTGGATCAGGTTGATAGCTCAGCTACAGATGATTTAGAAGAGGAAATTACAATTGATAATGAAACTGATCTTGTAATCACTAAAGTGGTTGATAATTCAACTCCAAATGAGCTTGATTCAATCGCATATACTATAACAGTGACAAATAATGGACCAGCGAGAGCAACAAATGTAAGTCTTGAGGATCAACTGCCATCAGGTCTGACTTTTGTAAGTGCTGTAGCCACTCAAGGTGCATATGCTGCAAATGTATGGACAATTGGTGATTTAAATAATGGTCAGGTGGAGACGTTAGTTCTTACTGCAACAGTTGAACTTGGTGAAACAGGAAATACTATTACGAATCAAATAACAAACGTTACTCTGGATCAGACAGATTCCAACCCTGCTGGAGATGATTTAGACGAAGACATCACTGTAACAAATGATCTTGATTTGAATGTTAACATCTCAGTAAGTAGTCCAACGGTAGATGAGGGTGAGGACTTTGTTTATACAATAGTTGTTGATAANNGCTTTTGACCTTAGTACAAAGATTTGGAACATCGGTGTTTTACCAATAGGTGGAACTCAAACACTAAACATTACAGCAAGAGCACAAGCTGGAACGTCTAGTCAGACGATCAGTAATACAATTACTTATGCTCTTGATCAGGCGGACAACTCTCCTGGAGATGTTCTTTCTGTAGATGTCTTAGTGAATAGTGATCTTGATTTAGTGATTGGCAAAACTGTTGATAACGCTCAGCCAAATGAAGGTGAGACGATAGTGTTCTCAATCACAGCTGAGAACTTAGGGCCGGCAAGAGCAACTAATGTGTCAATGGACGACATACTTCCTGCTCAGTTTACATTTGTAAGTGCTACTACATCTGCAGGTTCAACGTTTACAGATCCAAACTGGGCGATCACACAAATTGAAGCGGGTGAGACTGCGCAAGTTGACATCTCTGCAACAGTAAACGCTGGAACTGCAGGGCAGGTTGTTACAAATACAGTGACGAGTGTGACGCTTGATCAAACTGACTTAAACACTACGGCTGATGACTATAGTGAGCAGGTTAGTATTAGAAATGAATCAGATATTTATGTAACTAAAACAGTTGATAAAGGTATCATCCATGGTGGAACAGGAACGGCTAAATTTACGATCAGAGTAGAGAACAAAGGTCCATTGGTGGTAAATGGCTTAGAGATAGATGATGATTTAGATGATAAGTTGATTTTTGTAGGGGCGACTGCAAGTAAAGGTTCATTTACAGAGCCTGTATGGACAGTGGGTACGCTTGCTGTAGGAGAAGTTGCAACTCTTGAAATAGATGTTCTTCCGACGGAAGACTCACAGAACACAACGATTGTGAATACTGTATCAAGAATCTTCTCTGATAGAGATGATAGCAACATCACGCCAGATGATTTAACTGCTGAGCTTAATATTTTAGGTGACAGTTCAGTTATCTTAAAAATTAAAGCTAACAAAGATGTCGTGGCAGTGGCAGATCTTCTAGGTTTTGAATTAGAAGTTGAGAGTTTAGTTACTGAAGCTTTTGATCCTCTAGAAGTGTCAGTAAACCTTCCTCAAGGACTGACTTATGTAGAAGGGACTACAAGAGTAGTTAGAGCGGGTGTAGATGGAGAGCTTGATACAGAAGATGACACTTACTTAGAAGTGGGTAGTGAAGAGATTAGAAGTCTTGGCGCTGGAGACTCTATAGTTGTCAGCGGTAAGCTGTTAGAGTTCTTGCTAGGAACTGGTGGACTTGAGAAGTACAAAGTTGTCTTCACAACTAGAGTTGGTTCAAGTGCTATTGGCAATGTCTTGTCTGTAGGGGCTTTTGCAGAGTTTGAGGATATTCAGGTAACTGCTGATGTTAAGGCTGTAGTCTTAATGAAAAAGAACGAAATCTTTGATATCACAAGTATCATTGGTAAGACTTTCCACGATAGAGACGGAGACGGTTACCAAGATGAGTCTATTGTTAGAAACTTAAGAGTATTTGGTGGTACAACACTAGGTAACCTTAAAGATTCTGGTGCGTTGATAGATAGAGGGGATGGTTTTAAGCCAATCAAAGGAAATGTTAAGAGAGGTTACAAGCTTGGAGTTCTTAAGGGAAGATCTTCAAGAAATGACTTAGGTGCAAACACACAAGTTAAGTTAAAGATCCCTATGCATACAGAAAAGTATGTTGATTTAGAGCTTACAACTTCTGAAGGTACAGCGATTACATTAAAAGAAGATGGAAGAGTTTTTGAGAAGCACACAGGTTTAAGAAGAAAAGGCATGAGTGCTCAAGATCTTCTAGTGTCACGTGTGTTCATTGAAGAGAATGAAGAGAAATTCTTACTTGTTACTATAAACAACGTGGGTATTGATGAAGAAGGTGTGCCTGGAGTTAGGGTGTATGGTGTTAATGGTTTAGCTCATGAGACTGATGAGTTTGGTAGATTCCATATTCCAGATATTGAACTTGAGCACAACAGAGGCCAAAACTATATACTAAAAGTTGACACAGCAACTCTTCCTAAGAATGCTATTTTAACTACAGAGAACCCAAGAGTGATCAGGCTTACAGGTGGTCTGCATACGAAGTTTAACTTTGGTGTTAAGATTCCAATGGCTTCAGAAGGTAAGTTCTTCCAGTCTAAGAAAGTGTCTAAAGGTATTTACTTTGACTCTGCTGACTCAGGAATTAGAGAGTCAGAAGTGAGTAAGATTGATAGCTTGAACAGAGAGCTAAGCGGCTTACCACTTGATCTTTCAGAAGGTAAAGTGTCAATCCAAGGTTTCTCTGACTTTAAAGGATCAGCTGCGAAAAACAGAGTTCTTTCACTAGAGCGTGCGAAGACAGTTATGACGAAGATTAAGGACGTTGCTGCTGACTTAGATTTTGACATCAGTGTTGATAATACAACTCCACATGAGCAAGAAGTGGTTAAGTTTGTAGCGAAGATTAGAAACAAAGGTCTATCTGATGTATCAAACTTAGAAGTTATACTTCCTCTGCCTGCACAGTTTGATATGTATGGAAGAATTAAGTCGAACTTAGGTAACTACAACGCTCAAAGATGGTTCATTAAAGACTTAGGTGGTAAATCGAGCGCAAGACTTGAGTTCACAGCTAAGACTAAAGCACTTACAAGTGATGAAGAGTTTGTGCTTCCAGTAATGAATTATATCTATGAAGGCTTAGAGAGAAAGAGAAAGCTTCACGGTGTTGCGTCTCTTGGTAAGATTAAGAACGAGCTAGACTTTAATGTGGTGACAAGTGCTAACCGCACAGAAGTGGATGAGCGTGAAGTCTTTGAATACACTGTAACGGGTGTTAATAACGGTCCTGCTGCAGCGACTAAGTTAGCAATGGATCTGATTAAAGATAAGAACTTAACGGTTCACTCAGTTGAAGTTTCTCATGGGGCAGTTTCTGGTGGAAAATGGAGCATTGGAACTCTAATGCCTGGTGAAAGAGTAATGGCTAAGGTTAGGGCAAATGCTAAAGTTGGCTCTGCTACTAAACAAGTTGTTGTGGGTGTTTCAACTATCTATGCTGAGCAGATCGATACAAATAAATCTAAAGATATTGAGACTTTAGCTCTACAAGTTAAGAATAACCTTGATATGTTTATAGCTTCTAAGTTTGACGTTGAGAAGACAAATGAAGGCGACAGAATCAAATTTAGAGTTAAAGCTGATAACAAAGGTCCTATTAAAGCAACAAATGTTGAAGTGTCAGTGTCGTTTGATGATGATCTAGAGCTGCTGTCTTCTAAAGCAACAAAAGGTAAGTTTGCAGACAATGTCTGGACAATAAGTTCGATTGATTATGAAGAGTCTGAAGAAATAGAGTTTACTCTATCTGCAAAACCAAGGTCTGGAAGCGCTACATTAAGAGGAATGGTTTATGATGTATCACAAGATCAGATCGATCTAGATATGACTAAGGATGTTCTAGAAGATAGCGTTGAGGTCTTAAACAATACAGATCTTGTACTACATAAAACGGTTTCTGATAGGTCTCCTGAAGAGGGTGATGAAGTAAGACTTGTATGGACTATTACAAATAAAGGTCCTGCAGTAGCTCAGAATATAGCTCTTGAAGACACAATTGATAAAGCGCTTCTTAAAGCTGGTAAGATTAGAGTCACTAAAGGCAAAGCTTCTGGTTCGAAATGGAAAATTAGTGAATTAATAGTGGGTGAGTCTGCTGAGATGTCAGTGATGGTTAAAATTGCAGCTGGTACAGGTGGATCTAAAGTGACTGACCCTGTAGAAGTTTTCACACATGAGCAAGAAGACCTTGTGAAGAATTCAAAAGACTCAATTAACTTAAGAGTTTCAGATGAGACGAACATCATTGTGCTTAAAGAGTTTGATAAAGACAGAGCTGATGAAGGTGATGAGGTCTTAAGTACTTTAAGAGTTAAAAACATGGGGCCAGCAATGGCAAATGATGTGGTTATCAAAGATGTTGTACATGCTGGGCTTATTAACCATAGAGATATGAAAATGTCTAAAAACAGCAGCCAGGTGACAGGTTCGTGGTTGATCCCAGCTCTTAAAGTTGGAGAAACGGCAGAACTTACTTGGAAGTCTACAGTGGCTCCAGGTATGGGTGGAACAGTAATTACAGATAAGATTGATAAAATTGAAATGATAGAAGACTTTAAAGTGATTTCTAAAGAATCGTTAAAAGATTCAATCATCATCAATAATGAAACAGATCTTCTCACTAGAATTTCTGCAAGCACTAAGACTATTGATCTTGGTGAGGACTTTGAACTTAACTACTTTGTAAGAAACCAAGGTCCAGCACTAGTAGAAAACTTAAAAATTGATCCTCCTTTAGATGAGTGCTTAAGCCTTGTGTCAGCTAAATCTAATAAAGGAAAAGTGAATAAGAAGTCAGTTCAGGTTGCTAGCTTAGAAGATAAAGAAGAGTTCTCTATGACTTTAGTGGTAAGACCAAATTATGACTGTAGTAAAGATGAGATTATAAGTGCCTTTGGTGTGATTGAAATGGAGCAAACAGAGGTTAGTGATAAAGGTGATGTGATAACAGTTCCTGTGAAGATCAATAAGGAAGTTGAATCTTTAGTGAAGGTTTTAAACCCCGAAGTTAAGGTTCACGAGGGAGAAGAGCTTGTTTTTGAAATAAGACAAGAAAACTTAGGAGCGGCTTTTGTAAATAAATCAGTGGTTGTTTTTGAAATCAGTGACAACTTAGAGGTTTCAAAAATGACAACAACCAAGGGTGAGCTAATTGGCCTTGAGTGGACTTTAAATAACTTTAAATACAGTGACAAAGAGTCTTTAAAAATCTATGCAAAAGTTAAGATGAGAACATCTCAAACAAAAGCATATGTGAGGTTAAAATCTCATAAGATTGATAAGAACGATCTAAACAATGTGGCGGATGTTTATAAGAAAGAATATACGGTTGAAAACCAGTCGGATATAAATGTGGAGATTAAAGCTTTAGAGCAAAAAGTGAATGTGCCATATGTAACTTATAAGTATACAGTTAGAAACAACGGCCCTGCTGTGGCAACAAACGTTAAATTGACTCCTGTATATGATAAGAAGTCTTTAAAAGTTATATCTCAAGACCTTTCAGAGGGAACGGTTTACAGCAAGAACGGGGTTTGGTCTGTAGAAGAAATCTACCCAGGTCAATCTATTGAAATGATTTGGACGTTTGAGCTTGATAACTTCACAAGCCCTGTAGAGCTGGCGGCTTATGAGGGTTTTTCTATGAACCAAGAAGATAGTGGGTTTACAGAAGATGTTCAAAAGAGTGCTATTGTGGTTCAAAACGTAGCTAAGATTAAGATGAAAAAATCTGTTTCTAGAAAAGATATATATGAGACAGAGGGTTTTAATTATACTATAGAACTTAAGAATGTAGGATCTCAGATTGCAAGAAGTATTGAAATCAAAGACCAAGCTGACCAGGAGTTGTTACAAGTAACGGGTGGTGCAGAAGCTTCAAGAGGACAGTACAGCAATGGTATTTGGACTATCAAGTCACTAAGAGCGGGTGAGACTGCTAGACTTACAGTTCCTGTGAAATTTATAGGAAGTCTTAAAGAAGACATTAAGTTTTCTGATCCGATTGATTCATTCACGATGGAGCAAGAGAGTTACTACGATTTAAATAAACTGAGAAGATTTGAATATGGAGTTAAGAGTATTGTTAGAACGATAAGTGGGGAAGCGGATGAAAAGTAAAACAGTTTTCAAGTTTAGCGTTGGCATCACTTTTCTAACTCTAGTGGGGCTGAGTTCAATCTCTTATGCTGAGGTGGAGCCTACAGCAGCCAAAACAAGCCATGTCGAAGGTAGAGTTCCTGCGTCGTTTAGTGAGAAGTATCCAAAAGCAAAAGAGAAGTCTTTTGAAGCTCAAGGTTTTGGTGAGGATTACCCGGAGCCTAAAAAAATGAGAGAGCCGGCAGGAGAGATGAAGAAAAAGAAGAAAACAAAGCCAGAGGATGTTGCGACAGTAAAAAGCCCGGAAGATCTTGCAAATGAGCTCCAGCTTCAAAGACGTGTTGATGTCTTTTATGAAGGCCGTGTTAGGTTAAAAAATGGTGCTGCTATATGGGCAACTGAGGATTCAGGGATGACTTCTCCAAAGCTTGAAATTACTACCCAAGATGAGGTGGATTTAAAAAGTGAAAGCCTAAAGTTTAGAGTTTACACAAACTATCTTCCATTTATTAAGAAGTGGGAGCTTAGGATTTTTAAGAAGGAAAAGCTAAAATCAGAAGTGGACGTTAAAGTTTTGTCTGGCAGCCCTGGTGAAATTCACAATATTGAGTACGTTTTTAAGGAAGGGGAGTACAAAGAGGGAGATTCTCTTTACTACCAATTAAGAGTTTTTGAATCAGATAAAGTCTTTGATGTGATCAAGACGAAGAAGGTCACTTTTATTGTAAGGCCTGAGGGAACTGTTGAAACAGATGACCTTGCTGACTCAGATTTGATTAAACAAATTTGGGGTGAGTCGAGTATTGAAAGACAAAATATTGCAATCAGAGGGAGTCGAGTGAGAATTGTTGGTAACAATATTCCAAAGGATCACTTTATTTCTTATAGAGGGCAGTCTATTAGTGTAAATGAGTACGGCAAATTTGTTATTGAGGAGCATTTTCCTCCAGGAAAACACAGAATACTTATAGATATTCAAGATAAGGCAAAAAGTGAGAACCTAAGAGTGCCTTTTAATATTGATGTTTCAGGAAAGTACTTTTTTATGGTCGGTATTGCAGATATGCGTATTGGTGAAAACCGTTTAAGCGAAAAGATTGCAGGGCTTTCAGGAGATGATAATTATGATGGAAATGTCTTTGTAGATGGAAGATTTGCTTATTTCTTAAAAGGTAAGGTCAAAGGAAAGTATTTAATCACATCTCAATTAGACACTACAGAAGGTGATATCGAAGATATTTTTAAAGGGCTGCACCGTAAAAATTCAGAGGCATTATTTAGAAGATTAGATCCAGACAGGTACTATCCAGTTTATGGAGACAACTCTAGCACTACAGAAGAGGCGCCTACTTTAGGAAAGTTTTATGTAAAAGTTGAAGTGGATCAATCATACGCAATGTGGGGTAATGCCAATTCTGATTTAACAAGTACATTGTTTTCTCAGTACAACAGGACTCTTTATGGTGGGCATGTAAAATATAAATCTAAAGATCAAACAAAATTTGGAGAGCAAAAGACACAAGTAACAGGATTTGTTTCAGAGCCTGAAACACTATTTGGACATAATGAATTTTTAGGGACAGGTGGAAGGCTTTATATCCTTAGACATAATGATGTTGTTCAAGGTTCTGAAAAAGTAGTGATAGAAGTTAGGGATAGAGACTCGGGCTTAATGAAGGAGCAGATAACTTTAAAGCCTTATCAAGATTACGAATTTGATTATTTAGCTGGACGAATTGTTCTGACTCAACCCTTAACTACTTTTGTAATGCAGGAGTCAGATGAGATTGTTGATCCTAACGGAATAGGAAATAACAAGTACTACTTAGTAACGGATTATGAGTACAGCGACACAGGGCAAAGTTTAAATAACCTAACCTATGGTGGGCGTGTGCAGCGCTGGATGAATGACTATGTTTCTCTTGGGGGAACATATGTTGAAGAGGATAGAAGTGCTTCAAAGTATAGCCTAACAGGGATTGATACGACTTTTAGACTTGGTAAGGAAAGTTTCATAAAGGCTGAAAGCTCTACAACTAAAGACGTTCAAACAGGATCAAACTATGAATCATCAGATGGCGGTTTAAGTTTTATTTCAAAGCCTGCAACTACTGGTGATGTAAAAAAAGCAAGTGCTTGGGGAATGGAGTCACAGTTGTTTTTAAATGACTTCTTGGAGTCAAAAACCGAGGGTGTGATGTCTACATGGTACAGAAACTATGAGGCGGGATTTTCAACAGCAAGACGTCAGGCTCAAAATGACTTACAAGAGTATGGATATGATTTGGAGCTAAATTTTAATGCAAAAGATGTTGTTAAATCTAAAATGACTTTTTCTGAAGAAAAAAACGGATTTGATAAGGATACTGTATCTATTTCATATGGTAGAAAGCTTAAAAAAGGCTCTGTAGCAAGTATAGAGTATAGAATGGACACTATCAACTCAGTGAGTACGGCTAAGAAGGAAGGGCAGCTTATAGGTCTTAAATATTCAAAAAGAATAGGTAAGGGGACGAGTGCTTACTTAAAAGGGCAGGCTACAGTAAGTGATAAGGGTGGTTATGAAAAAAATGATCGTTTAGCAATAGGGTCAAAATTTAGAATTGGTCAAAAGTGGGATGGAACTGCTGAGTATTCAGATGGGGACAGAGGAGATGCTGTCCTAGCCGGTCTTGGTTATAACGTAACCGATGGCTATAAAGTTTATGCAAATCTAGATAAATCTGTCGATAGTGCAAGTGGGCCAGTCACAAATGGAATTACTATAGGGCAGAGAAAATCTTTTAAAAACGGTGTTCGTTTAACTGCTGAGAATCAGTTTGAAGAAACTGGAGATGAGGCCGGTATCAACCAGCTTTACGGTTTAGACTACAGTTTAAATAAAGTGATGGCGCTAACTTTTTCATATCAGATGGGTGGTTTAGAAAATGATGTTACAGGAGAAGTGACCTCTAAGAGCGCTGTAAGTGCAGGTGTTGTTTATACAAAAGATACAGATATAACGGCATCTTCAAAAGCTTCTTTAGTGAAAAATAAAGGCGCAATCAATACAGAACAGATTCTTTTTACGAACTCTTTAAAGTTTAAAGTGGGACCCTCAAACACTTGGTTTTTTGAAGCGGACTATTCATTGTCAGAAGATCCAACACTTCCAGATGAAGCACTTGCTAAGTATATAGAAGGAAACATTGGTTATTCCTTTAGACCTGTAATGAATGATAGGTGGAATATTTTTGCAAGGTACACATATTTATATGACTTAGATTCTAAGGCTCAAGAGAATGCAAGAAATGATCAAAAAGTTCATATAGGGTCTGTAGAGGGAAGTTATGATTTAACAAGGCGCTGGGTTCTTGGAGCAAGGCTTGCTCAAAAAACAGGTTCAGAGAGGGTGAACAGAGATAGTGGTCTATGGATTGATACAACATTAACGTTTGCACAAATGAGACTAAGGTATCACCTGATTAAAAAGTGGGACGGGTTGTTTGAGTATAGAATGGTTAATGTAAAAGAATCAGAAGATACGCAAAGTGGTTTTTTGATAGGCTTAGATTATCACCTTGGTGGAAACTTTAAATTAGGTGCCGGATATAACTTTACAAAGTTTAATGATGACCTAACAAACTTTGAATTTAGCAATCACGGTTGGTTTATTAATATCGTCGGAAAGATGTAGTTCCTTTGGTCCTGCGGCCAACCTTAAGTTCAGGTCCAGTGCAAAAAAAATATAAAGATTATTGGTTTATAGATGCTCTGGTCGAAGGACTAAATAAAGTATTAAATCAGTTTAGGTATATAGGAAAAAAGGCTCTATTCCGACAAACTAAAAGAGTTTAGTTTTTATTTTATAGATGAAGTTTAGGGGTAAGAATGAAAGTAAAATCATTTTTAAAAAATCTTTCTTTTGTGGGGTGTGTATTCTTTTTACTGCTCCAAACAGGTTGTGTTGTAGAGAGTATTTCAGGTACAGCAACTAACGGAAGCGTAGACGCTGATGTTCCAGATCCAGAAAATGGTAACGGTGGAGAAGATGAGAGTGCTTTTGATTACCAAGGTTGTGTGAGTGGACAAGGTGTTGGAACAAAAAGTATTGAGCTAAATTTTTTATTTCCAGCTGAGGCAACAAAGGTACGTGTAAAAAGAAACGGAAACTCTATAGCTGAATTTTCTGAAGCAAACGCAACAACTTCTCACATTGATGATGATGGTTTAAGAGAAGGGGCAACATACCTTTATACGAGTGAAGCATTTGTTGATGGTTTATGGGCAGAAGGGAATAACACTCTTCAGCTTTCAACTCTTGCGGTAAACGCTCCAACTTTTACAGGAATTGATGATGCTGTTGCAGTAGATGCTCATTCAGTTAGAGTCACTTGGACAGCATCAATTGTTGATGACCCTGTATCAGCATACTCATATAAAATTTTTGCAAACATTGGAACATCAGTGGACTGGACAGCTTTGCCAAGAGCAACTGTGCTGCAAGGTAGTCCGTCAGAGGCTGTTATTGCAAATCTTGGTGATGAGCTGGACTACTCTTTTGGTGTAAGAGCATGTTCAGAAGGTGATGTTTGTGAAACAAACGTCATTGAAAGATCAGTTCTTAATGCTGATGATGGGGCACCTCTAACAACAGGTGCAACAATTTTAGCTATTGAAAATGGGGTTTTAAAAATAACAGCCCCTTGGCTTGAAACAGATGGTGGTATAGCAAGGCGTTATATCTATATAAGAACAGGTGCTGTAGGTGGAACTAATATTGGTGATTACACACTTGAAAGAACTTATGTTGTTTCAGGTGTAGATCGTTATGACCCTCCACAAGAGTTAGAGATTTTTCCTTTACAAGAAGGAATTACGTATAACGTAATTGTTCAAGATGAAGACCCTTCAGGAAATAAAGCGGCTATAGTAGGTTTTGAAACTATTGTAGCATCAGATATTACTCCGCCAAGTTTTAGTGGTATTTCAAGTTTAGCTTTAGGTACACCTCAAGACTCTGTTTTGACAGTTTCTTGGACAGGGATAGATACAGAAGCTGTTGACCCACTTAACGGTGGTGATAAGTATAAAATTTTAGCTCTTTCAGCTTCAGCCCCAATCGTGTCAGACCCTTGTTCCTTAGGGACAGAGGTTGCAGAACTTAATGTAGCTGACTATACGGCGGGAATTACAGCAAACTACGACCTAACAGGCCTTAACGAAAAAACATACTATAAGGTTTGTGTGAAAGCTGTTGATTTAGCTGGCAACTACTCCAACAATAACAACTCAATTAACAACAATACTTTAGATGTTACTGCTCCAGATTTTGTGGGGCTTCAAGCAATTTCTTATGACAATCAGTCTGCGTCTTTAAACCTTTCATGGAATGAGAGTATGGCTGCTGACATAGAGGACTATCAGGTTACTTTGTGGGTTAATCAGCCTACGCCTCCGCCTTTGCCAACGGTAATTTTTAAAAGTCATGCAGACTTCTCAACAGGGGCGAGTATTTCAAATGTTGAGTTTTCTTTAGCAGATAATGATCAAGTTTATGCTTTAGTTGAAGCTTGTGATGATACAGAGCCTCCATTTGGTGTGAAGAACTGCTCTGCAGTAGGAATTATTAGATCAACAGTTGTTCCTGATGTAACGCCTCCGGCAGGGTTTTTGGGGATAGAAGGGCCTACGGAAATAGGTACTCCTTTAGAAGGTGAGTTGTTAGTTAAGTGGCACGCTCCAGGAGACTGGTCTGACTACCGTGGTTTTAAGATTTACCAGGTTGACCCTTTAACTTCAGACATTACACTTATGAAAAACTGTCCTTGTATTGATTATGGTTGTACAGATCAAATCACACAATGTTCAATTACAGGTTTAAATGCATATAGAACATATAGACTTCATGTAAGGGCTTATGATCAATCAAATAATGAAACATTGTATTTAGACCCTTCTAGTAACTACACGGATAAAAGAACTATAGACACAACGCCTCCGGCTTTTGCTTCTAACTTAGTGGTGGGTCCTTCACCAATTTTTGAGCTTTCATGGAACCCTGGTGTTGATAACCAGTATGCACTAGAGCCAGGAGCTGAGGTGACATATAAGATCTATCAAAACAACACAGCGTTTGATTTTTCAAACCCTGTTCAACCTGACGGAAATTTAAAAATTGCCACAACAGATTTAAGCTACCAGGATGGCGGCTTTGTTGAGGCTCAATCATACTTTTATACTGTGTGTGCAACTGACGCGTCAGCAAACACATACTGTGACCAGTTAACAAGAAACTTTACAGTTCCTGATGTGACGGCCCCTGAAATTATAAATTTAGTTTCTACTAAAACTCTAAAGTCTAAGGTTTGGGAATTGAACTGGGAGATGTCAGATAACATATCAGCAACAGATGATTTATTTGTTGAGATTAGAAGAAAAGTTTCAATAGCAGGGGATCTTGCAACAGGAGCAGATGAAGTTGTTTACACAGGGCTTGGTTCAAGCTTAGTTGTTGCAGGAAATGTTGCCTCAACTACAGTTGCAACTTCATTAGACCCCTTAAGTGGAGTTGCTGACCTTGATAGAAAGATAAACTACCTATTCACTGTAAGAGATGAAGAGGGGAATGAGTCGACATCAAACATCACTGTAGAGAGTAATAATGGTTTGATTATTTCATCTGTTAAAGGTTCTGTTGGTCCAACAACGGGTGGAAAACTTGTTACAATTTATGGTAGCGGTTTTAGTTCATTAGTTGATAATGGAGTAGGAGAGGACACAAGTGTAACAATTTCAGGAAATGACTGTACGGGGGTTGTTGTTTTAAGTGAGAACGCAATGACTTGTACAACGCCTGCGGTGGGTGTTGCTGGAAGTGTTGAAGCTAGGGTGAAAACGTTAATTAATAACCCTGTTACTCCAACGAATAAAGTTTATTCAGAATCAGTTTTAAACAACGGTTACACATATAGTGCTACACCTATTTTATGTGATGACCCAGGATCTTGGGATGTTGATTTTGCAGACGGAACGGGAATCAGTTCAGATCCTTATATAGTGTGTAACGCTACTCATCTTGAAAACATTAAGCCAATTTCTTCATCAGGTGCCTTTTTTAAACTTGGAGATACGATTGATTTAAATGGAGTGTCTTTTGACCCAATTGGAAATGTAACTACAAAGTTTACAGGAAACTTTGATGGTGACGGGCATGTGATTTTAGATTGGACGTATAATAATGCACAACCAAACATCGGTTTTTTTGGATATGTTAGTGGAGACTTTGAAGTTTCAAACTTAGGTTTGGTAAACGTTGACATCACGGCAACACAATCAGTAGGTGGTATTATTGGTGTTGTTGAGGGTGGAGTTAATAAGACAGGTATTATAAGTAATGTTTTTGTAACAGGCTCTGTAACGGCTGATGATTTTGTTGGCGGCTTGATTGGAAGAAAGCAGAACAATCATGTTAACTTTAATGTTATTGATTCATATTTTGTAGGTGACATCGTTGTAAATGGAATCACTGGATATGGTGGCGGTATAGCGGGATTCCTAGGGGCTGATGCTGGAGGAGATTTCCAAACGGTTTACGCTGAAGGTTCTGTAACAGGAACAAAATTTTTAGGTGGTCTTTTTGGGAACCTTGGTGAAAACAAACAAGTTCAAGGGTCTTTTTCTAGAGCAGTAGTTGCAGCGACTGGAAACAACGCTGGTGGTATTGCTGGAGAGGTGAAGGTTGGAGCACTTGTTATAGATACACATTCAGAACTTGGAACAGTTTCAGGTGTAGACAATATTGGTGGTTTAGTTGGGCTTTTAGAAGGTGGTATTGAAGACTCATATTCAGATATGGTTGTCACTTCTACAGGAAGAAGAGCTGGTGGTGCTATTGGTTATGCTGACGGTGCAACAATGACGGGTATTTACACTACTAGAAATCACAATGTGAACGATTCATCAGGTGGATTAGTTGGTGAAATGTCAGACTCTTCTTTAACAGAGTCATATGCTTTAGGAGGGGTGACCTCAACGGGTGTTGATGTTGGTGGGCTTGTTGGTAAAGTCTTTACATCAGGATCAGGTGCCGGAAGTATCACTAAGTCATACTCTAAAGGTTTAATTGACACTACGGGTAGTGCAGTTGGTGGTTTAGTAGGAACAATTGAGTCACTGGCAAATTCAACAGTTGATCTTTCTGAGGTGTTTTCTACATCTCAAGTGGGGACAGATTTTGCTCTTTCAAATCAGCAGTATGGTGGTTTAGTCGGAAGAGTGAACACAAGCGCTGGCTCTGTGGTTAATATTACAAATTGTTATGCAACGGGTGCTGTTTATGCAGGGTCTTTTGCTGGTGGTCTAATGGGTGGTTTTGATTTTACAGGTGGAACTATTAATATTGATTACTGCTTTGCTGCAACGCCAATTCCAGGAGGAAACACTAATAGAGGTGGTATCTTTGGTAAGTCTGATGTTGCACTAACTAACATTTCAAATTCTTTTTGGGATACGGATGTGTCAGAAAAAACAATAGCAAGTACAAATGGAGGTTTTACTGGAACGGCTAATGGCCATACAACAGTTGAAATGCAAAATTATGTGACCCCGATCTATGTCGGGTGGGACTTTACTACAGTCTGGTTCGTTCCAGTCTCAGGCTACCCAAAATTACAAATTGAGAATTAAAGTTAGAGGCTAGGGGAGTTGTGATCCTTTAGTCTAGATTAGGAGCAAATTTATAAAGCAGGCTGTGTATTGAGACGATAAGTCAGCTGATGGAGTTTAAGAAAATGCATGTAGATAAGAAAATTTTGAGTAGAGCTTTAAGTGCCTTGTTTATACTAGGATCTGTGGGATGTGGGGTTTTACCTAAAAAAGGTAAAATCATAAAAATCAATTCTAACCCGGGGTCTGAAGTAATCTTAGGAGATGGTAGCCACAACCTTGGAAACTCAATAGGGAGAACTCCTTTAGAGGTTAATTTTACAGAGATTGCTAAAGGGGATTTTGTTTATCTGAAGTTTGTTTCAGACAAGCATGAAGACTACCAAATGATTCTGCCTTCAGACTGGAAGCAGGGTGAGCTAAATGTAAAGTTAAAGAAGAAAGAAAAAATTCTTCCATCTGAAGTAGAAGAGAAGATGGTTGATAAAATGAAGGATTTAAACACAGCACAGATACTCAGTGTCTTGTCGTTTCAAAAACAACTTCTTCAAGGTGATTTAAATAAAGCAGGCTCAGAAGTTGTAAACCTTAAGAGATTAAGAACGCCAGGTGCTGTAGTAAGTCTTTTAGAAGGTAACTTGAACTATTTAAAAGGTCAGAAGAGGCAAGCTCTTAATGCATATAAGAGATCTTATAACTTATATCCAAAAAATTATGAAATTAAGTCGATTATTGAGCAGTTAGAGAAAGAGATAGGGAGATAGATCAGTGAGAACGATATCCGCAATTTTAGGCGCAATTTTAGCATTATCAGTGGCAGCTATGACCTTTTTAACTTCCGGTGTGGATGTTAAATTCTTTATCAATCTTTTGGGCTTAGCAATCGTTATCGGAGGAACCGTTTCTGCGATACTTTTATCATACTCAATGGCAGATGTTTTTAGAGTTATGTCAGTAGTAGGAAGAATCTTTTTAAGAAAAGATAAGAGTTTTAATAAAATGGGTACTGAACTCATGGAGTTTGCTGAAGAATGTTCTTTAAAGGGTGTTCCTGCAGAAGCAAAGGTTGTACACCCATTCTTAAATGACTGTTTAGTTCTTATTAATGACGGTTATAATGACCATGAAATGAGAGAGATGCTTGAGCAAAGAATCATGTCAACTTTTGACAATGAAAAGCATGAAGTTGGAATTATTAAATCAATGTCAAAATATCCGCCAGCATTTGGAATGGTAGGTACGGTTGTTGGTTTGATTGCCTTGATGTCATCAATGGGTGGTGAGTCTGCTGATATGGGTAAAATTGGTGCTTATATGGCCGTTGCCTTAACGACAACTTTATACGGTTTAATGATTGCAAACTTTGTATTTAGTCCTATTTCAGACAACTTAGAAATTGGAGCTAAAGAAAATTTAAAAGTACGTCAGTTGGTAATGGAAACTTCTCTTTTAATTAAGAACAGGGCTTCATTACTAGTGATACAAGATACAATAAATTCATTAATGCCACCTAGAGAAGCGGTTAATTATATCGGCGGTGGTTCGGGGGCTAAGAGTGCTGCGTAACTCAGGAAGAAGTGGTTTATCAGTTTCCGATGATGGGGGAGGAGATGAGGATGCAAATGCATGGATCATGTCCTATGCCGATACGGTTACGCTACTGCTGTGCTTTTTTATTATCTTCTTTGCTGAACAGAGCAAAAAAGCTGATCAAGATGTTCTGATTGAACTCGGTAGAGATATGAAGAAATCCCAAGGGGATAGTGCTGAGGATGAAGGTAAGAACCGTATGAGAGCTCAAATGCTTTCTAAGATTGAATCAGAGGTAAGATCTGAGCTGGCTCAGTTTGAAGTTAAGAAAGTTAATTTAGGAATAAACAGAAGAAGAAAAGAAATCTTGCTACGTTTATATGAAAGAGATTTTTTCCATATAGGAAGTTTTAACTTAAAGCCTAATGGGTATAATGTTTTAGAAGGTGTTGCAGAGCTTTTAAAACCTTATCAGGATAAAATCCTTATTAAGGTTGAAGGGCACTCAGATAGTTTGGCTGTAAACCCAATGTCGCCGTATAAAACAAATTTAAATTTAAGTTCTTTAAGGGCTTCTCAGGCGGCAAATGTCTTGATTTTAAATCAATTGTCGGAGTCTAAGATTAGAGTGGTTGGTTATGGTTCTGCAAGACCGCTTGTTAATGACCGAAGCCCGGCGGGTGAGGGGAAGTTTAAGTACATTCCTGAAAAAGGTCTTAAGAATAGACGTATAGAAGTTAGAATTCAGATTGCAGATGATGAAGCAGATGGTTTTGTAGATTTAGTATTATAAATAGTTGGGGGATAGTGTGAATTTAATAAAGAAAATAGGTATAGTGTCAGCGTTGCTGTTTTTTACAGTTTCGAATGCGTATGCGATTAAAGCGGATTACGAAACAATAAGTAAATATCATAAAGTTGAAATTGAGCAGTTACTTAAGGATTATACCTTAGAGGATAGCATCACTATTCGTGTTGAGCTTAAAAGACAAGATGCAAAACTAGATGCTGAATCTGTAGTAAGTCTTCCAGGGCTTTATCAGAAAACAGGCGATGCGCATGACTCTAAAATAGAGAACGTTTTAAATCTTTATGAAAGAAAAGTTGTTTTTATACAAAAAAGAGAAGTGTCAGAAGAAGAAATGGCGCTTGTTAAGTCATCTCTTAAAGAGAGACTTTTTCTTCCAGAAGATACAGTGTTTACAGTTTTAGATGACACCCCTAAGTTGGATGATGCTGTAAGTAATATGAAATCAGACTTTGTGTTTGGTGCTTATAATACATTAATTAAAAATGGTCAGTTCTTATGGATTCTTATATTTTCAATTGGTTTTATTATTGCTTTATGGGTTTTAGCAAAAGTTTGGAAAGCTAAATCTGAAGGCGGTGGAGAAATCTCTATGTCTGGAGGCGGCGGTGGAGCTGCTGAAGCTGTTCAAGCACAAAAAGAAGATGGTGATTCAGGTAGTGGAAGCAGCATATCTTTAAATAGCTCTGAGTTTGAAACATTCAATTTTGGATCTTTATGCCAGAATATTAATGACGCATATAAGAAGGCTCCTGGTTCTACAGCAAATATCTTATGGGCTCATATGTCTGACCTTCAAACTCAAATTCAGTTTTATGAAATCATTAGAATTCAGAATCAAATCTCTGAAAGTATTTTAAATGAAACATATGAAGTGATTGATAAAGTTTATGACTTTGAAAAAAGAGCTTCAAATGCTAGAGCAAGCAGAAGAGCTAAAGGGTTTGATAAGAACACGCTATCTACAATTTCTGTAGAGCTTGCAAGGCTTAGATATACACAGCCAAATACTTTAATTGAAGAATCTTTTAGTGCAATGTATCCAGCAAAAGCTGATAACTTAGATGCAGTTTTCAAAAACGGTTTAGATTCTCATTATATAGTTTTATATAAGCTTTTTAAAGATCAGTTTATGGGGTTCGTGTCAGAGTCTACAGATGCAAATGTTTTAGATAAAATTAATGATCTATTAATGTTTGATCCACTTACTGATGATGCAACGGATGAGCAGTATAAGAACTTTGTAAGCTTTTTAAATGCTGAGAGCTTTGAGTCTGCAGGAGAAGAGAAGAAGTCTGTAAACTCTAAGGTTGTACATATGATCTATGGTTTATCAGAAGAAGAACTTGGAAGAGTTGATGCTATGAAGAACAATGAGGAACTTAGAGCTGAGATCCCTTGTATGTCTTGGATTGATCTTTCAGATGCAAACAAGCTTAAGTCTTTTATTATAAACCTTTCAGGTGCTGAAATCACATGCTTTAAAGCTCATGATGCAAGTCATGAAGAGGCGATGGGGTTACTTGATGAAAGAACGCAGTTTAGAATTCAGGAGAAGGTAGCTCAAGATAAAGAGACTACAGTTAACTGGAGATCATTTAGAAATAAAATTAAACAAATATACAGCTATGAAGGCGCACAAAATCATGATGAGACAATTTCTAAAGCAAGCTAATAAATTTTTACTGGTGACTTCTGCTGTATTTATGGCGGCTAATGTATCTCATGCAGACTCGTTAGCGTTTTCAATGTCTTTACAAAATGAAACCTTTCAGGCTGATGACGGTAAAGATGTTACGAGAATGGCTTTAGGTGCTGTTGGTGCAGAGTATGAAATGAATTTTTCTAGAAAGATTTCAATGGGAATCTTTGGTGGAGCACAAACAAGTCTAGTAAGTCAGGAAAACTTAAGTTTTGGACTTGGCGGGTTTGTGAACTATTACTTTAAGGGGAATCCTGTAAAGTCTGAGTTTGAAACGGGTAGTGCTTATATAAACGGTATGGGTAGAACTGCTTATTTTGCAGGTTTTGGTATAGAAGAGAGATTTTTAAAATCAACAGAGCTTGATAGTGAAATTCGTGGTGGTCCCTTCATAAGATTTGGTGGAAGATATATTTGGAATTCAAGAATGTTCTTTACTGGAAACTTTAAGTATCTTCTCGGGGGAGAGACGTACTCTTCAATCGATTTAATTTTAGGTATGGGGTTCTTTATCTAAAAAAGACGCAAGTGCTTCAAGGGCCTCTCTAGCTGTTTGAGTCCCTTTAGTTTGATTAAAAATATTTTCAAAAAATAGATTCTCAGGGTGTGTACACATCTTAAGCCACTGCTTAATACGTCCAAGGGCGGTGTTTTCACCATATACAAACTGTGCTTCTTTAAAATAATCAATAATAAGTTTTAGAGTTTCTTGGTTCTTGAGATGGAGGTTTAATTCTTGGTTATTTTTTATTTCAGAAACTAGAAAAGGGTTTCTCATAAGCCCTCTGCCAATCATAACATCAGAGCACTCAGATTCAGTAACACATTTTTTATATGCATTTAAATCCCAGATGTCTCCGTTTGCAAAAACAGGAATGCTTGAAGCATCTTTCATTTTTTTAATCACATGCCAGTGAGCAGGGGGCCTGTAGCCTTCTTCTTTGGTTCTTGCATGTACAGTTAACCAAGTTGCCCCAGCATCAGAGCAGGCTTTAGAAATGTCTAGAGCTTTACTCTTATCAGAAAACCCTAGTCGAACCTTTGCCGAGACGTGTGCATCGTCCCCTACTTTTTTTCTAATTGTTGAAATGGTGTCAAAAAGCCTTGAAGGGTCTTTTAAAAGGGCGGCTCCTCCATCATGACGGTTTACGTTTCTTGCTGGGCAGCCAAAGTTAATATCAATACCGTGAGCACCAAGATTTAATGCTGATTGAGCATTCTCTGCCATCCAATGAGGTTTTCCTCCAAGAAGTTGAACTAAGACAGGGGTGCCGTTTTCTGTTTTAGACTCATTGTTTATTTCAGGGGCATAACGAAAAAATGTATTAGTTGGAACATGGCGGTCAGTGACTCGGATGAACTCTGTTGAGCAAAAATCAACAGAGCTTACGCGAGTGATAAACTTTCTCATAAGGGGGTCTAAAACACCCTCCATAGGGGCTAAGCCAATGGTCACGCATCGCCCATCTTGCAAAGAAGATCATACTCTTTTTTGGTAACAGGTTGAATAGAAAGCCTTGCTCCTTTTTTAATAACCATAATATCTTCAAGTTTTTTAGTAACTTTGATTTCATCTAAAGGGATATAGTTTTTAAATTTTTTCTTATACTTTACTTCAACACAAAACCAACGTGGATTTTCCTTTGATGACTTTTCACAAAAGTATTTTGATTTTTTGTCAAAAGCTGTTGGATCGGGTGCTGCAGATTTAGATACAGTTGCAAGGCCTGCTATTCCAGGAGGCTTTGAATTTGAGTGATAAAAAAGAACTTGGTCTCCAACCTCCATATCTTTCATCATAAAGTTTCTAGCTTGATAGTTTCGAATCCCGTCCCATAAAGTTGTTTTGTCTTTTTTTAAGGTATCAATAGAATAAACATCAGGTTCAGATTTCATTAGCCAGTATTTCATTTTCCCTCATTTTTTTAGACTTGGAAGAGATTAAACATACATAAATAGCGTCCTACAAGCTCTAAATGCGAAAGTGAGATTTGCGGGGGATTTATACAAGGCTTTGAGGGCTAAGAGAGCTCAAAAGTGTTTCAGATTGGGAAAATGAACGAATATGTCTTTATAGGCATGGAAAAACTAGAGGGTCGCCTATAAATTAAGGGTTTTAAAGAGTGTTTTTTTTTGAGGCGGGGTTTTGTAAAGGGGTAAAGGTACCGATTTATTCATTATGCAGAGAATTGGAGATTACGATATTCTTAATAAAATTGCTGAAGGCGGGATGGCTGAGGTCTTCTTGGCTAAAAGTAGTCTAAGTTTAAGCATAGACAAATACTTTGCTATTAAGTGTCTCCTTCCAAAGTTCTCGAGTAACAGTAAGTTTATTGAGCTTTTTACAAATGAAGCAAGAGTTCAGGTAAATATGAACCATGGTAATGTGGCTTCTATCTTTGATTTTGGTGTAAAAGGCGGTCGTTTTTATATTGCTATGGAGCACATTAATGGCATCAATGCACGTTTGCTTTTAAGGTCTCCAGAGGTAGAACTTTCTGAAGCTGAAATTGTATACTTGATAAGAGAGTCTGCAAGAGGCTTAGACCATGCCCATAACTGTAAGAATTTAAAAACAGGTGAGCGGTTAAATATCATTCATGGAGATATTAGCCCTGAGAATATTATGGTCACGACAGACGGAGAGGTTAAAGTCATAGATTTTGGGGTTGCAAAAAAGGTGGATGTTTCAGATGGGCTTAAAGCAGGTAAGAAGCGTTATATGTCTCATGCACAAGCGCAAGGACTGCCGTTAACAGCAAGAGCGGATGTTTATTCATTGTCGAGATCTTTTCTGGAATACTTTAGAGACTTATACGGTATTGAAGAGCCTCTTAGTTTTGATGATCATCAACAAGATTTTGAAGATATAAAAGAGAAGTTGCCAAAAGAGCTCTTGGCAATTTTACTTAAAGGGCTGGGGTATGGCGGGGAGTCTTATCAGGAGATGAAGCAGTTCTCTAAAGACTTAACAAGGTATTTAAATCTTACATATCCAGACTTTGATAAATTAGATCTTGGCGATAAAGTAACTAAGTTTTCAGGCTCACATTTTGTTGATATAGCGCAGAGTGTGGCAGCCTACACATCAGCAACAAGTGTTGATGATAGAACAATGCTTGCAACCAGCCCTAAAGATAGAAAGAAACTCACTTCTCGAAGTCGAAGAAGAAGATTTGTAACAAAAGGTAAAAAGGCCTCTTAGATTCCTTATAAAAAACCAAAGCTTAAGTCCAGGGATTTGGGAGCTTTAAAAAAAACTCTCGCTAATAGTCTATTTTTCTTTACATCAGCAGAAGCTTTATAGTTCTGGCTCCGATGTAGAGTGTATGAAATATATACATCTTATTGCAATAGCCTTTATTTTAAATGCTTGTGCGGGAGCGCATAAGATTGAGATAGTCACAAACCCAAAAGATACAGAAGTATTAATTAGTGACCGTTTTGTAAGTGATTATAAGTCAATTGGTAAAACGCCGTTAGTTTTAGATCTGAAGAAAAATAAAGTTAAAGGGGACTTTGTGTACTTAAGTTTAAGGTCAAAAGGGCGCAGCTCACATAACCTTGTTCTTCCTAAAAAGTACGCTGCGGGGAAAATAAACGTGAACTTAAAAGCATTAGAGAGTGGTGAAAATCCAGCAATGAATGAGAGTGTGAAAAGGGAAATTGCATCTGCAAAGGAGCAGTTAGAGAACAACTACCAGGCAAAAATTGAGAATATTAAGTACAGCCATTCAACTCAAGTTCAAGGTTTAAACGACCAACTTAAGATGAGTCAAATGCTGTCTATGAATCAGGCGAGAATGTTTGAGCAGGAGAAGAGAAGACTTCTAGAAGAGCATGATGAAAAAAACAAAGAGAACATGCAAAAGATTTTTAATAAGACTTTTGAAATCCAAAATGCTCTACAGTTTAAAAAACTTTCTAAAGCAGGTAAGGCTTTAGCTGAGTTGAAGAGCTTTGATCCTCCAGAGGGGTTGTTTTTAACTTTGGAAGGGAACTTTGAGTTCATAAACGGCCGAGTGAACAAAGCTTTAGCCTCTTATAAAAGAGCGATGCAAATCGACCCGAGTAACCTTGAGTTGGCATCAATTGTAAAAAAGCTTGAGAGAGTCCTTAAATGATAAAAGGGTTAAAAATAAAGCTTTGTATGATTTTGATTTTAACGGGGACCCTCTTTAGTTCTGTGGCGTATACGCGTGATTTCAGTATAGACCAAGAGTTTCAGGTAAGAAAACTTTCAGAGCACTTTTCAAAAAAGTATGGAATGAAAATTAATGTAAAAAGAGAAGATGGCAGACTGCTTGTTAAGTTTTGGGATAAGGGATTTTTTAAGAATGATTGGAAGCTTACAGCTGCTGGTGCAAGTTTTGTTAGAAGGCTTAGTAAGAAAATATGTGTAAATGAAAAAGAGTGTGATGTTTTGCTTAAAACACACCATGCAGAAAATAGTTTTAAGAACAGCTCAAGGTTGTCATTAGTGAAGTCACAATATAAACTTGTGAGTGTTTCATGGCAGATTCTAAAATCTAAGATTTCTCCAAAATCTTTACTGCAAATGTCGCTAGGGGATAAAGAGCCTCTTGTAGACCCTGATAAGAATGAATCTTCAAATGAATTTAATATTAGAGAGATGAACACAAGAACCGAAATAGCCTTCATACCAAAAAGCGGGGTTAAGTAAGATGAGATTTTTTAGATATATATTTTTAATGATGATGCTTCTGCCGAGTTTTGCGTACTCAAGTAGCGTGTCATACAAAACGGTTGAATCATTTCATAAAAACAGAATTGATGAGATAACTCAAGAGTACAACCTTGAGGGGAGAATGAAAATATCGTTTTCATTAGCTCCGTTAACGGGTAAGAAAGCTAAAGAAGGACAGATCATTAAGCTTCCAGGGTTACTCCTTGATTCAATTGCTTTAAATGCAATGAAGCAAGAAGTTGGCCTTGTTGAAATTATAGATGCTTTAAAGGAGTATAAAAGAAAAATTATTCTTTTAAGAAGTAGTTCTATATCTGATAAAGAGCTGCAAGTAGTTCAAAAAGCAATTCAAGAAGAGTTATTCGTAAAGTCTCCAAAGTCTTTTTCTATTAAGAATTGGTCGGGAAACACTGGTTATCAAAAGTTTAAAAACTCTCTATACGACGGGGTCTTAATGTCTCCTAAAGCATATATAGGCATTTTTGCATTTTTAGTAATAGCATTTTTTCTCTTTACTTTGGCGAATTCAATATTAAATGGCTTTAAACACGTTGGTAAATCTATTTATGATGGTGTTGAGAAAAACTTTTCAGCAGGTCAGTATGGAGGAATATCTCCTGTAGGAATGCAGAATTTTGATGAGCGAGACAGTGAAGAAAAAGAAGAGACTCGTGGCTCATCAGGACAGGATGGAACTTCTAGTAGAGAAGTTATTGAAGAGTACAATGATGTTACAATTGATTGTCCGGCCATTTTAAGGCTTTGGTCTTCAGTATATTCACAAAAACCAAACGAGCTTGGCTTTAAGATGTGGGACTTCTTTCCTGAAGTTGAAGATCAGTTAAACTTATATGTAACATTTGAATCATATCTTGAAGAGTTTGAGATGCTTGAGTTTAAAGAGTTATTTAGTAAAGCCTTTAATGTGGAAAAATCAATGAGTGGGCATGTAGAGTTAAAGCCTAAGGCTTTTAATGCGTCACAGGCGCTTTGGGGTTTGCAGGTTGCACTGACTCATTTATCGGTAAAGCCATACGATGAAGAAAGAGAAGGCTTGTTTGGAATATTCCTAGAGAACTATCAAGGGCAAATAAACCAAATTATTAACAAGTCTATTCAAAATCATTACAAAGTTTTAAGCTATCTTTTCCCTGAGAGGGTGTTAAACAAGGTAAGAGGTCAAGTTCAAATTGATGAGGAGCTTTCTAGGCAAATTCTTGATTTTGCAACTCTTGATAAAAACGAAAGAAATCCTAATGAATTAGAGATTAAAGCATTTAGAGTTTATTTGAGCGAGCACAATTACTTTGTAGGTGGGGATGTTGATGCAGAAGAAGCAGTGGGCTTAGATCTTTTAAGTCGTCTTCCAGATCATATCCTGTTTGATAGCGAAAAGATGAGTGTAGAAAGAATGGCAGAGTTAAGACGTCAAATACCTAACTTTAGCTGGTTAAAGTCTGCCGACAAGAAAATTCATAAGCAGTTTCTTCTTTCTTTAACTCCTGATGAAGCGACGTACTTTATGAGTAAGTATGAGGGGTTTCCTGCTTTTAAGCAGGACTTGGACTCAAGAACGATGTCTAGAATGCAAGAGTTTAAAATCAAATCTAGTAATGAAAGTTCTATAAAGGTGATTCTTGGCCTCCGTAAAAAGATTAAGTATTTTTATACCCCAGTTGAAGAAGAGCGAGAGAATGAAGTCATTCAGGCTGCATAAACTTTTCTTTTTCTGTGCGTTTTTGACGGTTTCTCAAGGGGCTCTTGGGGTGACGCAATTTCGTGTTATGAGTGGGACAAAAACTCAGTCATACAATAAAGGTTCGCAAGATCAGATAGGTACAAGCCCTCTTGGTCTTATTACATTTATTGATTTTCAGGCTACAGAGAAATTTTACTTCTCTTTTGGAACATCTTTTGAAATGAGCACAGAAACTTATTCAACCTCGGGATTTACTATATATGGTTCAGCTATGTACTATCTTTATGGTGCCCCAGGTATGGTGGAGTCAGACACTGAAAATATGAAAATGAATTTGTTTTACCCATACTCTGTGTATGCAAGTGCGGGTATTTTTCAAAAGCAGATCAAAATAAGGTCTATTGATTCAGAAGACTCTACGATAACGAAAGACCTTGGTGGTCTTCAAGCTGGTGTAGGTTTTAATTATAATTTAAATGCCAAAATATATCTAACTTCTCATTTGCAAATGTTGATGAGTGGGATGGGTTCAAGTTCTGAATATTCAAGTACTGAGTTTTATATAGGTTTAGGGTTACGTCTTTAAATAGGAGTTGAAAGTAAATGAGAAAAATATCTGCACTAATAGGAACGCTACTGGCCTTAACGGTAATGTTTGTTACCTTTTTCCATGCTGGCGTTGAGATAAAGTATTTTGTAAACTTAGTGGGTTTGTTCATTGTTGTTGGTGGGTCATTGTCAGCAATATTTTTGTCCTACTCTCTTGAAGAGGTGTCAAAGATCGCTCATATTTCCTCAAGCATCTTCTTAAAAGAAGAAAAAAAGTTCCATTCTATATCTCGAGAGCTTTTAGACTTTTCTCAAAAATGTTTAGTAGAGGGGATCCCTGCAACAAAACAGAAAGTTGTACATCNNGGTTGATGATAATTAATGAAAAATACACAGATGATGAAATCCGTAAGGTTTTAGAGCAAAGAATTGAATCAATGTATGAGTCTGAAATGTATGACATGAATATGCTTAGGTCGATGTCTAAATACCCTCCAGCTTTTGGTATGATAGGAACAGTGGTGGGTTTGATCGCATTGATGTCTTCTATCGGTGGAGATGCTGCAGATGCTTCTCAAATTGGGTCTTATATGGCCGTGGCTTTAACAACGACTTTATATGGTTTAGTTTTAGCAAACTTTGTGTTTAAGCCTATTTCGGATAATCTTGAAAATTCTTCTATTCAAAAAATGAAAATCAGAAATCTTATTATGGAAACTTGTGTTTTGATTAAAGCAAGAAGCCCAATTGTAGTAGTGCAGGATACGATTAACTCTCTTATTCCTCCAAAGTATGCAATTGAAGATGAGTACTTAGAGCAGGTGATGGGTCATGCGGCATAAGAAAAAACTTTTAAAAGTTAACAGTAGTGATGAGGGTGAATGGATCATGTCTTATGCAGACACAGTCACACTGTTGCTGTGTTTTTTCGTAATATTTTTTAGCCAAAGTAAAATTATAGGTGATGATAAGAAGGGTGAGCAGAAGCAAGCTCAGATGATCTCAAAGATTAAAAGGGAGCTTGCTTCAATAGAGAAAGAAAAAGTTAAAAAGAAAGAAAAAATTGAGAAGGCTAAAAAACTTAAAGCTCGTTTGGTTGTTATATTTAAAAAACAAAACCTTAAAGGTGTTGAAATAAAGCAAAAAGAGAACGAGGTTATTGTAAGGCTAAGTGAAAAAGAGTTTTTTAATGTAGGCTCGTATAAGTTGATTAAAAACGGCGAAGGGTCATTAAATAAAATTGCATCAAGCCTTAAAGCATTGAATGAAGAATTTGACATCTACGTTGAAGGCCACACAGACAGCAAGCCTGTCAAGGGGTCTGTTCATTATAGATCAAATTTAGGCCTAAGTTCTTTACGCGCCTCAACTGCAGCAGAGGTTTTGATTTCTTTTGGTCTAGACAAAAGAAGGGTCAGGGTTATGGGTTATGGGGATTCAAAACCACTGGCTAAAGATCGAGTCATAGCTTCAGAAGGTAAGGAAGTTAAATACTTAGAGGAAGAGTCTAAACTAAACCGCAGAGTTGAAGTTAGATTAGTTTATCAAGAAAAGGCAGAGTAAGGTTTCTATATTTTGTTTACTTATGAGACGCATGGGATTTGAAAAACACGACTTTAGCAACAGTCGCACAGTTTTTAGCTGTATCTAGATCAAAGCATGTAATTTGTCGAGTTTTTAAGGCCTGCCTGGACTAGAAGCTTTTAAAAACACAAGTAAATGACGATAATTTAAAAGATGTTTTCCGTATTTAAAATATATTCTAGACTACTACTTTTAACAGCTGTTTTAACAGTTGTTGGGTGCTCTGATTATGAGTTTGATGATCAAGAGCAAAGTAGCACGGGTGGCGATGATTTAGGAAATCACACAGCAACAACAGATCTAAATTTAAATGGGAATCAAATAGTTGGAGAGGCCGGGTCAGAGGGGCTTTACATCAGCCCAACAGGTGATATTGGTGTTGGTACTTTAACACCGGAAGTAAAATTTGAAATCAACGGTCAAATTAAAATCACTGGTGGAACTCCAGACGCCGGAAAAGTTTTAACTTCAGATGCTAACGGTATAGCTACGTGGGAAGATATCAACACAACAGTTATAACTACTGCAGATGCAATCACAGCACTAGCTGCAGATCCTCCTGGTGGATCAGTTGGTGATATCTATTACAACACTGGAGATAACATTCTTTATACATATGATGGCGCTTCATGGAATGCTGCAAATGATGGCGGTGATGCTCAAACAGCAGCTCAAGTTCCTGCGGCAGGTGTGCAAAATGGTACATTAAATGCGGGTGTTACAATTGGAACAGGACAGTTAGTAGGAGCAATCAATCCAAATACACAAATTGGTGCTGGCGCATTAAACTCTAGTGTCACAGTTGCATCATCACAAGTTAGTGGAACTTTTAATCCAACAACAAGTCTTGATGGAAGTGTTTGTGGTAATGGCCAGCTTTTACTAAGTAACGGAACTCAGTTTTTATGTGTGAACTCAAACTCAATAGGACAGAGTCAGGCAGATAGTGTATTTACATCAGCAATAGACCCAGTGGGGGCTATTGCGGGTGATGTATATTATAATACAGGAAACAATACTCTTTATACATATGATGGAGCTACTTGGAATGCGAGTAATGATGGCGGAGCTGCAGCAACAGCAGTAACAGCGAGTCAGGTAGCAGCAACAGGAATAACAGGAGCACTAAACCCTTTAACACAGTTAAATGGTGGAATATGTGCAAATGGTGAGATCTTACAAAGTAATGGTACAGTATTTACTTGTGTAGCAGGATCTGGTTTAGCTGATAATTTAGGAAACCACACAGCGACTACAGATTTAGATTTAGCAACGACAAATAAGATTATTAATTTAGCTGATCCAACTTTGGCTCAAGATGCAGCAACTAAAGCATATGTAGATGCTCAGGCAGTAGCAGCGTCAGACAATTTAGGAAACCATACAGCCACTACAGATTTAGATTTAGC